>CALGUT010000106.1 GCA_937920335.1 uncultured Opitutales bacterium | reverse complement strand
AATCATGCCGGAAGGTACTTCAGTTGAGGAAACAGACGGCGCCGTCCGACGATTGGAAGAAGGGCTGGATAACGTTTCCAAAACCGCGCTAGATCGAGGAGAGCTGGATCCGATACTTCATAAATTAGTCTCAGTTGGTTATTCGACAATGACGGGAGGACCCAACCCGGAGTCGACTGCGTTCGGGAGTAATGTGAGTTCGATTGTTGTGGAACTAGCCAAAAGCGAGGTGAGGGATTCAGATGCATTTGAAGTGTCTGAAGATTGGCGAGAGTATGTCGGGCAGATTCCCGGTGCGAGGCAGCTAACCTTTCAAGCGAGTGCAGCGGGTCCGGTTGGACTTCCCGTGAACGTTCGATTGACGGGTCCTGATTTTACGCAGTTGAAGGCGGCTTCGTTGGAAATTCAGGAACGACTTAAGGAATTCGAAGGCTTGCAGGATATACGCGACACGTATTCAGAAGGAAAGCAGGAGATCAAAATTCGTTTGAAGGAGGGTGCAAGGCAACTTGGACTCAACACCGCGGATCTGGCACGGCAGGTAAGGCAGGCCTTCTATGGCGGAGAGGCACAACGAATTCAGCGGGACCAGGACGACGTCCGAGTGATGGTTCGTTATCCTAAAAATGAACGTGAGTCCGTCGGTAACCTCGAGAGGATGTATATACGGACGCCAAGCGGTTCTTCGGTTCCGATCTCTGAAGTTGCAGAAATTGAGTTTGGAGTAGGGTATCCTACAATAACCAGAATTGATCAACAGAGGGTCATTAATGTGCAGGCCGATGCTGACAAATCGGTGGCCAATCCGACTGAGATCAATCGGGCTCTCTATTCGGGGTTGGGTGATAATCCTCCGATTCTCGAAGAGATTCTCGCCAAATATCCAGGCGTCGTACCGGTTAAAGATGGAGAGGCGAAAGAGTTCGAGGAACTTATCCCTGTCCTGGTTTTTGGAATGCTTTTCGTGGTTGCGATTATCTATACGCTATTGGCAATACCATTTAAGAGTTATATTCAGCCCATGATTGTTATCTCGGTGATTCCGTTTGGCGTCGCGGGTGCTATTTTCGGTCACCTAATTAACTTTAACGATTTAGGGACGTTTCAGGATCTGAGCGCGCTATCCTTCCTGGGAATCATCGCTCTCGCTGGGGTGGTTGTGAACGACTCTTTGGTGCTTGTAGACTATATCAATAAATTGCGAGCTCAAGGGGTTCCACTAAAGGAAGCGGTTCATCGCGGTGGTATCGCAAGGTTTCGTCCGATTATTCTTACGTCTGTGACGACCTTCGTCGGACTGGTTCCGATTCTGTTGGAGCGGAGTCTTCAAGCTCAGTTCCTCATTCCGATGGCGACATCGCTCTCTTTCGGCGTATTGTTTGCGACCTTCATTACGCTCCTGCTAGTTCCTTCACTGTATCTGATCCTTGAAGACATCAAGAGAGTTGCTCAGGCCTGTTTCCGATGGGTGTGGCACTTGTATTTTCCGAAGCAGGAACTGACTTCTCTAAACTCTAAAAATCCATGAAGCGAGCATTGGTGACAGGTGCGAATCGAGGGATCGGTCTCGAAGTTGTTCGTCAGTTATTGGTAAGGGAGTATGAAGTATTTCTTACGTGCCGGAATCCCCAGAAAGGAGAGCAGGTGTTGGATTTCTTGGGAGACTCCACCGGTCAGTTGCATATTATTGAGCTAGATGTTTCTGAGGAGGAGCTAGTGAACAAAGCGGCACGTCGCTTCGCTGAGAGATATGATCGATTGGATGTTCTCGTAAACAATGCGGGTGTGCTTTTGGATCGATCAGAGTCTATCTTATCTGTTTCAGAGGCGGACCTCAACGAAACCTGGAATATCAATGTCTTGGGGGCGCTTCGCGTTACCCGAGCGTTTCTTCCGGTTTTGAGAAACAGTGAAGACGCTAGAGTGATTAACGTATCCAGTCTGGCGGGACAGCTGTCATCGATGGGTGTTTGGGCTCCGGCCTACAGCCTATCGAAGACCGCGTTGAATGCCGTGACTTGCATTTTGGCCAATGAGCTTTCGAGTGATGGCATCGCAGTGAATGCAGTGAGTCCGGGTTGGATAAAGACAGACATGGGGGGGCTCGATGCGCCTGGTACGCTTGAAGACGGAGCAGACACGATTGTGTGGCTCGCTGAGGAGGCTCCATCCTCCTTAGTCGGACAGTTTCTCCGGGACCGTAAAAGCGTCCCTTGGTAACATCCGTAAAAGCAAAGTGCCTGCCCGGCGAACCAGAC
Source organism: uncultured Opitutales bacterium (assembly GCA_937920335.1). Classification (GTDB taxonomy): domain Bacteria; phylum Verrucomicrobiota; class Verrucomicrobiia; order Opitutales; family UBA2995; genus UBA2995. Next base: position 7,726 of record CALGUT010000106.1, on the reverse strand, counting down.
AGACACTTATAGAACCGCTTTGTGCTTTTAACTAGAAATGGGTGTTATTCGTCGTCGTCTTCGATCCGTGCGAGTTCAACGGCTGGTGGCAACTTAGCGGGATCACCGATGACCACAGGTATCCTTGCACGGGTTTTAACAGCTTTTTCTTTACGAATTCCAGGTTCAAATTTCCATCCGGAGATGTCTTTAATTAGCCGGTCGTGTCCACGAAAATAGGTAGTCTCTAAGACTTCAATTTGTTCCGGGGTTCCTTCGGCATTGATGACAAGCTCCACGAGGAATCGGTGAGAGTCACCGCCAACAAATCTTTTTATGGACGATAGACCACCCTTCGTTTGAGTCGGTAAAATATCGAGTTCTTTGTAGTCTACTTCTCTGTCCCAACTCAGCAATTCAGCTGCCATGCGAGTTTCTGCTTGAGCCACAACCGCAGCAGTAAGTTCCATGTCTTCGTAACCTGGTGATCTCAACGTATAGGTTTTTTCACCTTCCTTCAGTCCTTTGACGCGCAGTGGGGTTTTTCCGATAAAGACACCTTTTTCGAAGACCGATGCTCCATCCGGGCTGGAAGTAACCATGATCCATCCTTCTGGGTAAATGAGATCTACGACTGAGGTTTCGTTGTATTTTACGGTCGCAGATTCAGAGTAGCTTTCCCAGTCATCTCTGGTAAAAACGATTTCGTAAGGACCTCTCATCAGATCGGGAACGGTTTCTGGAGTGACGCCCGTGTGGATAATCTTATCGAGGCCGTCTACGGAAATAATTTGAAAATTTACGCCCGAAGGAGTCGTATTTACTTCCAGGTTTCCTAATGGAAGATCGAGGGTAGCGCCGACGCTTACGACGTCTGTCGACTCAACGTTGACGTCGATCAGCTTTGCAATGTAACCGTCGAGCTTGAATTCAAGGGTATGGTTTCCAAACAGGATTTCGTCGACCGTGATCGGGGCAATACCTTTATTGATGCTATTAAAAAAAACGGTTGCTCCTGGAGGATTTGATGCGATTGAAAGCGTTCCCTTAGGTGCGGGGGCGGGTGCTTCTGGTTTTTCCGATTCTGCGATCTCGATCAGTTCTACAACTGCGAGGTCAGTTATCGAATCTTCCGTTGGATTTGAAATAGTCGGTGCCGAAGCAGCAGGCTCGTTCACAGCGGCGACTGCTTCAGGAGTTCGTTGGTTTATTATAGCACTGGCTTCAACCTTGAACGATTCATATTCATTTTTAGGTGGAGCTATAGAAACGATTTCAGGCGAAGGATTCGCTATCGGAACGGGTGCTGGCTTCGGAGCGTTTTGGATGAAAAACAAGCCTCCACAACCCAGAATCAGGAGGGCGGCTAAGCCAGTAAAGATAAGGCCGAGTTTGCTCTTGTCCTCCTCGTCCTCTTCTAAGGCAACAATCACTTTCTGCTGAGGTACTGGTGTCGGCTCTTCTACTATTTGTTCCTTCAAGGAGATTACTTCTATGGGCTCCTCCTTTGATTCTTCTTCAAATACGATTTCTTCGATTTCAGAGTCGCCAAAAACATCAAATGATTCTTCTTCCGGCTGCAAAAATTGTTGAGGGATACCAGCTGATTTCTTCTCTTTTGCGGGTAAACTAGATGTTCGCTTGGTTACTGGTGCTGACGATTTGCTTTTTTGCGGTATCGGTTCAGCTGCTATAGTATTTTCTGCATTCGGTTGAGCGAAGCCAGCGTTCATTTTGCACGCCACTGAGATCAGTTGCATTTCGATCGGAGACATCCATAGCTGTTTACCCGATTGAGAATGGGCGGCGTAGGCGAAGCCAATGAATCCCATATTCTTCGAACAGTCTCCTAAGAGCGGGAAGTCCTTCATGAACTTGAAATCGTCCGAAGAGAAACCGCTTAAGCCAAGTGCTTTGGGTACTTCCTCTGATACCCAGCGAAAGCTAGGTGGAAGGCTCGATATAAGTAAGCGGTCGATCTTTGTGGAAAGTTTATCTTCAACCTCCTTTAGGACAGGAGCTAATTTGCTGGCAAACGATTCAGCTATTGCTTCGGTGTGCTGACTGAAATCGAAGATTCCGTTGTAGAAAAGTAAGAGAGCGGCGCTTTCAAATTTGAGCTGTAGTTTCTTCTGAATGCTCTCCGCAATATCTTTAGCTGATATTTCGGTTTTTTTGGATTTCAACTGTCCATCGGATTTTGAAACGGTGATGGCTGATCCAGAAGTTCCTATTTCGAGAATCGCAACGGTTTCTCGACTGTTGCTTTGATCTCTCCACTCCGTCAGAGCGCCGATGGTAGAAAGGGTGTTGTTGAAGAGTTCGAAACTTTCGAATTCCAGCTCGCTTGCGAGTGCTTGAGCTCTTAAGAAATCACTTCGTCTGGAGCAGTTCACCAGGAGTGAGCTATTTCCTTCAAAGATAGCTGCTGTGTCTGTTTCTAGAAATTGAACGTCGCAGTCTTTTTTAGCGAGTCCCGAGTTGGCCTCAATGACTTCTGTGAATGATTCCGAATCGCTGAGAAGAGCGGTGTCTTTGAATGAGTGGACTGAGGGAAACTCGGAAACGAGATTGATGTATAAGACATCTTTTCTTGATTCAGCGAAGAATCGTTTCAGGGCCATTTCGAGACTACCGGTAGCTTTAGGGCTTTGATAGAAGAAGTGCGGCTTCAAACTACCGTCGGATGCAGGCTTATGGGTGAGTGCCACGGCACCTTCAGCGTGCAAGTGTAAAACGGAATATGGATGGAGCGATCTCATGTGACTGAGGAAATGGATGTCTAGTTAATGCAGCGAGGAAGGCTGCGGTTTTAAAGCTAAGTAAAAGGGATAACTTAGTAGGAATGTCCCTAACAAGCGGTCGCCTAGGGGGCTGGTCCTTTTTACTTATTTTTGAACTAGAATCCTCGGAGTCGCCCTCTCCTGCGGGTTACTCTTCTTTATCGTAGTAACCAGTTTCCTCCAGATACCCAAGCTTACCATCTGGAAGGATCAGTGTCTTTCCGCTGTCAGGGTAATGGGCGACTTCAACTTCACAGTTGTTGGCAATGACGTAGAAAACCAATGGTTCCGTACCGTCATTCCATATCTGATGGGCCTCTTTTGTCGGACACTGGATGTGGTCTCCAGGTCCGACTTCATGCCATTGATTGTCGTTATCTCTGAATTTCCCGGTTCCTGACAAGATGATATAATATTCCCATGATGATGCATGAGAATGGTAAGGATAGTTTTTCTTTCCTGGAGGTAGGGTCGTGACTTCAACGTCAAATGGTGGGCCACCTTCCCAGGGCCCCGTGGAATAGGTTTCTCCTCCCCGCATAGCAACTGACACATGTTGACGGTACATTTCGAATGCACCCTTGGGGGATTTGCGGTGTTGTTTCGCGACGTTTAGTTCGTTGATCTTATCCATTGTGAAAGCAGGTTAACCGGTTTGAGGCGGAATCAAAGGCAGAATTTGCTTGGACCGAGCCTTTCTTTAACGTTACGTTAATAATGAATCCTGAGAGTTACTTTATATGGATATACATTGTAAACGCTGTCGTGAGCCGATTCCTGCTTCGGAGGTAAATTTGGATACGAATATGGCCAAGTGTCTGAAGTGTAATGCGGTTTTCGATTTTAGAAGTCAGATCGATAACTCCGCACCGATCGCTCGCCGGGAAGTTCAGGCCCCCAAGAATATTGCTCTTCAATCAACGATGGATGGGCTCGAGATAGTCCGAAAATGGTTTTCGCCTAAAGTCTATGCATTGTTGGTCTTTTGTATCTTTTGGGACGGGTTTATGGTGGTTTGGTTTGGTATCGCTATTAGCCAGCAGCAGTGGGCAATGGCGGCGTTTGGAACGATCCATGGGGCTGTTGGAGTAGGCCTGACCTATTTGTTGATCTGCAGTTTTATAAATCAGACGCATATACAAATCAGTTTTAGAGACCTTAGGATATTTCACAAACCGCTACCGTGGCCGGGGCGAAAACTGATTCCTTTAGGTAGTATCCAGCAGATCTTCACTCAGGAGAAAGTTCACCGTGGAAAGAACGGGACCCGTTATACCTACGAAGTACGCTACCAGGATACAGAGGATAAGGACCACAAATTGGTGTCGGGTCTTGAAAGTGCCGACCATGCGCTCTATATCGAACAGGAAATAGAAAAAACTTTAGGAATCGAGGATACTCCAGTATCAGGAGAACTTGATCGCTAGGAGTTACTAACTTCAATTAGATTGAAGGTATTATGGATTATAAATTATTCGGTAGAACGGGCGTAAAAGTCAGCCCACTTTGTTTGGGGTGCATGAATTTTGGTGGCAAAACGAGTCCGGAGGATTCGTTCGCCATTATTGATCGGGCGATCGATGAAGGTATTAACTTTCTCGATACTGCGAATGTGTACTCGCGGGGTAAGAGCGAGGAGGTGGTAGGAGAAGCGTTAAAGAGAAACGGAAAACGAAATCGGATAGTATTAGCGACTAAGGTGCATGGCGTTATGGCAGACGATGATCCTAATCAGGAAGGATTGTCTCGACGACATATTATCGAACAGTGCGAGGCCAGCTTGCGACGGCTAAAAACGGACGTGATTGATCTTTATCAACTTCACCGACCGAGATCCGAAACTGCTATTGATGAATCTCTTCGTGCCCTTGACGACCTCATACGTGCAGGGAAAGTCAGGTATATCGGGAGCAGTTTTTTTATGTCCTGGAAGTTTGTCGAATCTCTATGGGCTTCAAAAGAACTGGGCCTCAATCGCTTTATTAGCGAGCAACCACCCTACATGATTCTCGATCGCCGGATCGAACGAGATTTAATTCCAATGGCGGAAACGTATGGGGTCGCGTTAATGCCATTCGGACCGTTGGCGGGTGGCTTGCTGTCGGGTAAATACACGGTGGGTAATGCAGCGCCCAAGGGTACCCGTTATGCCGAAAAAGTTGCGTGGCAGCAAGAAATGCGCTTCGATGACAGGGGATTGGCTGCTGCGAAAAAAGTGGCGCAGTACGCACAAGAGAAAGGGGTCCCTGTAGCGGAGTTTTCGACCGCCTGGGTGCTTGCCCAACGTGGAGTGACTAGCCCGATCATCGGACCTAGAACCATGGACCAATTAAATACCTATCTTCGCGCGTTGGAGGTTGAAATTACTGAAGAAGATAATTCGGTCGTTGATACAATCGTTGCGCCTGGTGAACATGTAACCCCTTATTACCAAAAAGACTTTTCTGATTTTCGGGCTAGCAAGTATCGCTGGTAGCGGGCTTAGAATCCGAGTCCTTTGACCTTGGTTTGAACTCTTAGAATGTAGGTGTCTGCGGTGATGTAGAGTTGTGATCCATCTGGACCACCGAACGCGCAATTGCTCGTCGCTTCACCGGTTTGAATATGACCGAGTAATTTACCCTTGGCATTGAGAATGAGTATTCCGCCAGGGCCTGATGCCCATAGGTTACCGTGCTCATCGACTTTCAATCCATCAGGGTTGCCCTTAATTCCGGGGCCTTGCTGGGGTGATGCGTCGTAGAATAACGTTCCGTCCCCGACAGTACCGTCCGATTTGATAGGAAACGATGTAATAGTGGGTTGGTCGGGGTGAGACTGGGCTACGTAGAGAGTAGTTCCGTCTGGTGACAAACCGATGCCGTTGGGCCGTTCGATTTCTTTCGTGAGTAGAATAACCTCGCCCGATGGTCGTAGAAGATAGACGCCGCAGTAGTCCATATCGCGCCGTGGATCTTCGAATCGGTCAGGTAGACCATAAGGTGGGTCTGTGAAATATAAATTTCCGTTGGGCGCCCGAGTGACATCATTCGGACTGTTGAAGCGTTTGCCGTTGTAGTTATCAGCCAGCGTCTTTTTACCACCGTCTTTGATCATGATGGATAGGCGGCGGTCACCGTGCTCGCAGGAAATGAGCTGACCATCGGGGTCGAACATGAGCCCGTTGCTACCGGGTTCCTGGCCATAGTCGGTTAGTCCTGTGTAGCCGGATGGAGAAAACCATTTACTGACGCCTTCGCCTTCCACCCATTTCATAACGGTGTTACTTGGGATTTCGGAAAACACTAAAAACTGTCCCTCTTTGTTCCACGCTGGACCTTCCGACCAAGTGAAGCCTGAAGTGATAACCTCAATCGGTGTATCTACATCTATCAGTTTCTCCAAGTCCCGGTGATGTTGTTTGATCTTCCCCAACGTTGGGAAATTGGTGGAATCCTGAGCGTGAATTTGTAGGGCGTATAGAAGTGTTGTGACTAGTAGGATGGTCTTTCTCATATGGGTCGGGGTTAATTACGAATAGGTGAACTTAGTAGGACATGTTGCAGCGGGTCAAAACCTAAGATCTGTAGGGTAGTTTGTCCGACGTTTTCAGGACCTCGACAACTCTTTAAATATTCGTTTGGTTGATGGGACTCTATGTCATCAACCATTCAAAAGTCTCCGAACCTTGGAAGTGCGCTCATTCCGGTAGTCTGTCTTATCGTCTTTCTCTTTACGGGGATTTTTTATTTAGGGGCTGATCCTCATCTACCATTGATTCTAGCTTCTGCAGTCGCAGCTTTGATTGGGGTCCGATTCGGTTTCGGTTGGAAGGAGCTTCAAGAGGCAATCGTAAAAGGGATTTCTATATCTATGCCCGCGATTCTCATACTGATTGCGATTGGCATACTGATTGGAACCTGGGTGGCGAGTGGTATTGTGCCGCTTATGATTTTCTACGGATTGAAGATCTTGTCCCCCAGCTATTTTCTGGTGGCAACCTGCCTGATTTGCGCGGTGGTTTCGTTTGCTACTGGTAGTTCCTGGTCAACGGCGGGCACTATTGGCGTCGCCTTGATTGGAATCGGACAGGGGCTTGGTCTACCACTGGAAATGATCGCTGGTGCGATCGTATCGGGTGCCTATTTTGGCGATAAACTGTCTCCGCTTTCTGATACGACGAACCTCGCTCCGGCTGTCGCTGGTGCAGAGCTCATTGAGCATATCAAACACATGCTGTTTACGACGGTTCCAAGTTTGGTCATCGCGTTGATACTCTATGCGATCTTGGGAGCTCGAATTTCCGGAGAAGCTGCTAGCTTGGAGAGCGTCGAGCAGTTGGGGAGTACCCTGAATACGCTATTTAATCTTTCACCGCTCTTATTGTTAGCGCCAATGTTAGTGTTGGTTATGATCATCTTTCGGATACCGGCCTTGCCTTCACTACTTGCTGGAGGCTTCGCTGGAGCGTTACTTGGCATCATTACGCAAGATATCTCAGTTGGTACCATGTTCTCTGTTATGCAAGGTGGGTATGTATCTGAAACCGGAGTTGAGCGGATCGACGAGTTGTTGTCCCGTGGTGGGATTGACAGTATGATGTGGACGATCTCGCTCATAATATGTGCGATGGCTTACGGGGGGATCATGGAAGGAACCGGAATGCTGAGTGCGATCTCATCTTGGATTCTAAAATTTGCGACTTCGACGGGTCGACTGGTTGCAACAACGATTGCCACCTGTATCGGAATGAACGTGTTGGCTCCGGATCAGTATTTGTCGATTATTGTGCCGGGGCGGATGTATAAAAAAGCGTTCGAGGATTCCGGACTCGCAGCGAAAAATTTGTCTCGCTGCCTTGAAGATGCGGGAACGCTCACATCACCACTCATTCCCTGGAACACCTGCGGCGCAACCATGATGGCGTTTTTATTGGTCAACCCGTTCGCTTATTTGCCGTATGCGTTTTTAAACCTGATTAATCC
>CALGUT010000105.1 GCA_937920335.1 uncultured Opitutales bacterium | reverse complement strand
ACACTTTTAGGGTATAGACCAACCACCCAACCCTATAAAAGTAATGCGATACGTTGTTGAATCAAACAAAACACCAGACCAAGCCGTCACCGATCTGAAAGACTGTGTGAAGAAGCATGGGTTTGGCGTTCTTCACACCTACGACCTAAAAGAAACTCTCGCTTCGAAGGGTTTCGATTTACCCGATGCCTGCCACATCCTCGACGTCTGTAATCCTCAACAAGCCATTAACGTGCTCAGCGAGGACATGGGCATGAACATTGCATTACCCTGCCGGGTCTCAGTGTATTCGGAATCAGGTAAGACTAAACTTGCGATGGCACGCCCGACAAAGCTCCTTGAAGCCCTTTCAGATTCTACCGAACTCGCCCTTATTGCCAAAGAGGTTGAAGAGAAGCTCACGGCAATGATCGACGACGCAGCATAGAATCCGCGCGTACGGAACAAGTCGTCGCTGATCAACGTGCTGCCCTTCGGTCGTCGAAATTTCAATGAATGCAGCTGCGAACAGTAACCCCGGAAACAGGATACAAAGGGCACTGAATAATATCTTCGAATCTTGGAGCTTCATTATACTGGGCTGGTTTGAAGGGAAACGCCCAGAGCTGGCATTTCTTCGAATATTCTAAATATATAAACTAATAGAAGACCAAACGACTAGATAGAATCCAGATGAGTCTTAAACTCATAAACCAACCCGAGAAACCTGCCTAACAAAGCACTTCAACTAACGGACACAAGCCCTTGCGAATGAGCTTCACCTTGGCCTAACAATAAATGGAGGCGAGTAATTTGCCAGAACTCCTGGTTGCATCACGGTGCGAGTGTTGTTCTCCTGACACCAATACGAGGTTCGATGAACCCGCACACATTTAAGCCAAGCCCACAAGACCAACCGTGATTGTAAAAATTGCCTTACCGCTCGTACTCGCCTTCATCATGTTCTCGCTCGGCCTCGGTCTGCGAAAAACGGATTTCGTGAGGGTATTGAAGTTTCCGGTGGCGTTCGGGGCCGGCTTATTCAATCAAGTACTGCTGCTGCCGCTGGTAGCGCTCGGCCTCGCTCATGCGTTCGGACTGTCCCCGGAGTTTGCCGTCGGACTGATGATTCTGGCGCTTTGCCCAGGCGGAGTGACCAGCAACGTCCTCGCAAAGCTCGCAGGAGGGAACCCGCCGCTTTCGATCTCACTCACCGCGATTACCAGCCTCCTGTCCATCCTGACCGTTCCCATCCTCGTCGCATTCAGCGTCGGTTACTTTATGGGCGATACTGCGCCGAGGGTCGACACGACCAAACTGGGTTTCACCATGTTCCTGATTACCGCCGTGCCAGTGGCGATCGGGATGGCGCTCACTGCAAAGGCACCAGCGCTCGTCGAGAAGATCGCGCCGGGTATTTCGCGCGCCGCGGTCGTGCTATTCGTATTCATCATCCTAGGAGCCTTGGCCGCGAACTGGGAAGTCTTCTCTAGCAATCTAACCACCCTCGGTCCCGTAGCTGTACTCCTGAACGTTCTAATGCTCGGAGCCGGAATTGCCACTGCCAAAACGATCGGGCTCGGCCGTAGTGACGCGACGACCATTTCGATCGAATCCGGCGTGCAAAATGGTACCCTCGCAATTGCAGTCGGGAGTATCATAGCGGGTATTGATGGACAAACCCTCCCCCCAGAGACCGTCCCCGCTGCGGTCTATAGTATCACGATGTACTTCGTGTGCGTGCCGTTCGTGCTCTGGCGGCGCCGGTGACTGAACAGCTAGCTAGGTAATGATATCAACTCCATTGCATACTCCAGACTTTCAATCTGCAATCTGCGCAGCCGTCATCCAAACTCTGGTCCGCAAATCGCAAAGTTTCGATCCGGGTGATCGGTACTCACGTTTTTACCAAGAAACATTCTCGTAAGCGATCGCTGACGCACAAACCCAGCAGCCAATATCCAGTCGACAAGCTCCTGCTGGCTGGCCACCACATCCAGGACAATCGACTCACCTCTTAACTGATCGACAAGCGTAGAAATGAGTATTTTGGCATCAACCACGGAGGTCGCCTGAACTGGCCCGATGTGGTTAAAGCGCGTTCCTCTCCGCACCAAAGCAGCCCCCGCTAAACCGTCTGTATTTCGAACGGTACAGCTGAAATCGGGATTCTCCTGAAATAAACGCTGGATAAGGTCTGGACGGCCCGTGCCCATAACCGATGCATCGAGACTCACCACTTCCAATAAGTCCGTAGACTGCATCCGCCGTAATCCCGCGGGCTCTGTTTGCTTTGAAAGACTCACCAAATGATCGCCCGTCATCCGAAGGAGTTCAAATTCCGCTACAAAGCCCAGCTTCTGGTAAACAGGCTGACCGGCTGGCGTAGCATCGAGCTTGATGACGTCGCACGACTGCAACTTTTCGATCACGGTGGAAAGTAGTTGTTTCGAAATACCACGTCCTCTCACATCGCGACGTACGAGCATCATGCCTATCCAGGCCACTGTGTCGTTGTAGTTAACAGCCGTGACGCTACCAACCACTTCGCCAGCCATACAGGCCACGAAACACAGCTCAGGATTATGGTTTAACAAGAACAACCAATCAGCTTCAGTTTGGTTCCAGCCCTCCGCATTTTTTAGATGCATCAGTGCCCCAAGATCGGACACTTTCATTTGCCGCAGGTAAATATCGCTCATGACTTAGAGATCTCAGTTATTTATCTTAGTCTGTTCGTCGTCAAATTCCGAATACACGCCAATCTCAACAGGAGCCTCGATCTCAAAACTACCGCCGACAATCGTTTCAATCCCTTGCAGGTAAGTGCTCAACGGTCAATCCACTACCCTATCCGACCAATAATGTATGATTCAGTGAGGCTTCAGCCGCTGCCCGACATTGAGGAGCCTGCTATGCAATTCGATAATAGGGGTTTATTACACCAATCTATCGGCGCCAAGGGCTAAAGAAGTGACAAGAAACAACGCCGCGAAAAATTTTCAAAAGAGATTCGACAGAAACACAAGATTGGTGGTGTATTTTCGGATGCCTAAAATCCCGGAAGTCTCACTTAACCTTGATCCCAAGCAAGTTACCGATCTCTTAATTAGAATCAGCGTGGTTGCGCTGGTGCTCTATTTCTCCCTCAAGGTTTTCTCACCATTCTTAAGCCTTGTCATCTGGGGACTCATCCTGGCCATCGCTCTTTTCCCCATCCATCAAAAAATGGCCCGAGTGCTTGGAAATCGGCAGGGACGGACCTCAACGGCTATGGTTTTGCTCGGGTTCATCCTGTTGGGTCTACCGTTCTTTCTCCTCACCAAATCCTTTGTCATAGAACTCAACGAGCTCCGTGATGATTTTAAAGAAAACCGACTGAGCGTTCCTCCTCCCAAGGAATCGGTCTCCGAATGGCCGGCCCGTGATCGGAGAAAAGGTCTACACACTCTGGGAAAGCGCCTCAGAAAGCCTGCCGGATTTCATGGATGAGAATGAAGTAATTATTAAAGAGGGTATCGAAAAGGGTGTGACGAT
>CALGUT010000104.1 GCA_937920335.1 uncultured Opitutales bacterium | reverse complement strand
ATGGCAAATTGGACACCATTGTATGCAATGCGGGTATCCTGGGCCTCGGCTCGGTCGTAGAGCTTTCTGCGGAAGATTGGCATTACACCTTAAACTCAAACCTATCTGCTTTATTTTATTTGAGTAAATGCGCCTTGCCCCACATGAAAAAAAATGGAGCCGGGGTTATTTTGGCCAATGCGTCCATCGCGGCATTCAAGGCGTTTCCAAAGCACCCAGCCTATTGCGCTTCGAAAGCCGCCCAAGTAGCCCTGATACGTCAAATTGCACTGGAATATGGTCCGGTTGTTCGGGCCAATGCGATGTGTCCTGGGCCTGTTGATACGCCTATGATCTGGGAATCCGCACAAGCATTTGAGGCTGGAGACCAAGCAGTGGGCGAAGCACGAGAAGCTACCGCCTTAAAACGACTTGGACTCCCCAGGGATATCTCTGAGTTAGCTCTCTTCCTGGTCTCAAATGAATCCTCATGGATAACAGGCTCGGCTATTACTATCGATGGAGGAGTCTCTATTAATTGAGCCCCTCGTAGAGAGCATGCCTCACTTTCACAATGCTTGAGAAATTCATCTCTCTGCACTTTGCAGGGAAATTTCCCTAAGCATCTATAGGTCGTTTGAAATACTCTACTTGTCCATCTGCGAGGTCAGCTAACCGAGTAACAAGCTCAGCTCTTTGCTCAGCGGAAATACCGGAAAACGTCTTTGCCAAATCAATTTTCTCACGGACCAGGGATGCATTTTCAGCACCTGTAATCAGAACACTGACTGGAAGTGACCAAGCAAAGTGCAAGGCATCGCGGATACTGATTCTCGTAGGAATCGCAGGATCTTCAGAAGTCCAAATGACGCCGCGATTGAGCACTGTCTTCATGCCAAAAAAACGCCCATCTGCGAGGGTCTTCATGGCCAGCAACCCTATATTTCTTTTTTGAAGCTCGGGGATAACCTGTTCGGTGAAACTGTGGTAGCTAGGATCGATCGCGTTTACCGGCATCTGACAGGTGTCGAATGGGTCACTGTCCGCCGTTCTCTCCAGTATTCTAAGATGAGCTTCCGGATTACTGTGACCAGTAATCCCGATGTAGCGAACTTTGCCTTCCTCTTTAGCCTTCATCACCACGTCAAGCACCCCTTCCTCCAGCCGTGCATCCACGTCTTCAGGATCACGAAGGCTATGCAATTGCCACAGATCCAGATAATCGGTCTTCATCCGCCGCAGAGAGCCTTCGAGATGCTCACGAGCCGTCTTGGCATCTTTAGCTTGGGTTTTCGTCATCAGAAAAACGTGCTCCCTGAATTTCGGGGTCAGGAATCGTCCGTAACGGCGTTCACTTTCTCCATCTTGATACCCTTCTGCTGAATCAAAAAATCGGATACCTCCTTCCAGGGCCGCCTCAATTATTTCCTGGGCATCTTTTTCAGAAGTCCACCCTAGATGAAAGCCACCAATGCCAAGCATCGTTACCTGTTCACCGGTTCGTCCCAAGGTCCGGGTGGGTAACAGCTCTCCGAGTGAATCTCTCGATTGCGTGTTTGAAGTTCCCTTGCCACAGCCAGAAAGCACGGAGGCAGAGGCTCCAGCTGCAAGCGATGCTAAAAATGTTCTTCTTTTCATAGCTCAAACTGTAATTCTAAAACGGCACTTCGGCAAGCTGGGCATAATTTTTTAGATTAGGGTCATTGATACTATCACCTATACCGCCACGTGTGTGCAGCTATCTTGAACTTAATAAAGCCTACTGGGCTACCCGCTCGTGTTCGCGGTAAATTTCAAACAACAGGACATTTTTCAGAAAGATTAAGCTTACACTTTTGGCCTTATCAAATTCAATAGTTTGATTTGAGAAACCTAAGCCCCTCACGCCCCCAATGAAGAAAACCCTCTACATCGATATGGACAATGTCCTGGTCGATTTCAAATCCGGCCTGGCCAGAACAACGAAGGAAGGCCGCATAATATACAAAGAAGACGGGACCCCATGCCGGGAGCTGTAGAAAAACCCAGACTCTCATAAGAAAAATTGACCTGTCAACGTATCTGAAATACTACGTAAATCCTCAGTGTAAATCGATGGATTCCAGAAGCTCAAACCCACAAGCACTTGAAAAATCAGATACCTAGAAGCCTGCCTGCAACTCTCGCAGTATTACTTTTCGCATGGGGACTATTGAGAGCAGATACGCCACCTAATGTCGTTCTGATTTTTGCCGACGATATCGGTATCGAGACAATCAGGGCATACGGCGGCGAATACGACACCCCCCACATTGACTCTCTGGCAGAAAACGGCGTGCGTTTTGATCAAGGACATGCCACGCCCGTTTGCACGACGTCTCGAACGCGTTTGATGGTTGGTACTTATAACTTCAAGCACTACAAAGCCTTCGCCCACCTTGATCCCGACCTATACACACTGCCCCACTACCTGAAAGACGCTGGCTATCAGACCCTGGTTTCTGGCAAGTGGCAATTATCTGGCAATGGAATCTATGGAGGCCCCGGGACCTATCCCAACGAAGCCGGTTTCGACGAGTATTTCGTATGGCAGGTAGATCGCTTTCTCAAAGGCAGTCGCTACTGGCAACCCACGCTTTCCGACAACGGGAAAGCCAAGACCTATTGTGAGGACGACTTCGCGCCAACGCTTATCAACGATTACATCCTGGACTTCATTGATCGTAAACAAGATCAACCATTCTTCGTCTACTATACTCCCGTATTGGCGCATGACCCGTGGACCACTACACCGGACTCATTGGATGCGAAAACTACCCAGGAAAAATTCCATGGCATGATGACCTACCTGGATAAGATGGTCGGGCGTGTTCTGCAAAAGCTCGAAGAGCACGAGTTGATAGATAACACGCTCATCCTTTTCATTGGCGACAATGGCACCCACCCACAAATCGTATCGGAACGTCACGGGAAACCAATCGCTGGCGGAAAATGGCACACCAAGGATTCCGGCACTCACGTTCCCTTTCTAATGCAATGGAAGAACACTCTTCCAAAAGGAGCGGTACGCAGCGAACTGGTGGAAGTCATGGATGTCTTTCCGACCATCGCTTCCGCAGTCAGTCAGTCGACGCCACACGCTTTGGATGGCCTGAACCTGATCCCCTACGCCACAGGAGAAATCGATCACACCCGAGACTGGATTTTCATGCACTACGATCCGCAATGGGGAAGCGATTACTTTAACAGCCCCATGCCAGCCGCTCGCTTTATCTTTACCACTCAGTGGAAACTGTATGGTGACAACCGCTTTTATCATACCGCCAGGGATCCTCTAGAAGCGCACCCCCTTTCACCCGAAACGCTTTCAGGAGAATCCCTTCAATCCTATCGTATATTGAAAGACCAATTCGACGCCATGGGAG
>CALGUT010000103.1 GCA_937920335.1 uncultured Opitutales bacterium | reverse complement strand
CCCCTATGGAAAAAATAATATAGAAAATAACTGCAAAAATATATACCGTCTCCTATTACTTTCCCGGCAATTCACCCTCGTCGCTTAACGTTTTCGCGACGTTGCTAAACCACGACTACAAGACCTGAATAGCCGTCAACGATCGTTTCACTTCGAACAAGTTACTCAAAAGCTCCGTTCGCCAAACGATAGAATACTCGCGGTTGATTAGTCGGAAGGATCAGGGTGAGCGATTTATCTCCAGTAGCCACCGATTCCCATGAACCTGGTTTTAACGAGTAAGACCGCTCAATAGAAACAGTTGGCAACGACGCATCGTAACCAGGGCTATCGGAAGGAAGACGATCCACGTGCAGCAAGAACCGCCCGTCCGCTTCCCTCGAAATCCAGAACTGAGAACTGATCGTTCTGACTGGATCGAGTGCCAAACTAAATGCATCGACGATCGAAACACCATCATGACTCAAGTCATCTCCTTGCGCATGGCGAGTGGAGCCGAGAAAATTGAGTTCCCAGATGTCAGGTATCCCATCCTCATCCTCATCCACTAACTGAGGCGTAAACTCGACAAGCGCTTCTGTATAGCTATTCCACAAACTCACCGAATTTCCGTTTCCGGTAAGGCGTAAGTAACGACACTCATTCTCCGAAAAAGGAAACCGCTGGAGATTGAGCGTATCTCCACTACTTACTCCGTCGGTCACGACTCGCGTCCAGTTATCACCGTCCAACGAGAGATCTATATAAAAATTGGCGGTTCGTTCATCACCAAAGTAAAAAGCTAATTGCAAAGCGCGCACCTTCACCGGTGAGTCCCACGAAAAAATAATCTCCTGCCCCATCCCTTCGATCGATAAACGAGTATCCAAATTTCCATCAAACAGATTCTCTGGACCATTTGGCTCCTGAAAACCGGGTGCAGAAACAGTGTCAGCCGATCCTCCAGAAACCACTTCGATCGAAGTGGTAGACGTAACTCACCCTGGACTGCCCGGCTTGTGCCACCAGCTCGATTCGATGACTTCCAACAGGGAGTGAAGTGAAACACCTTTCACCTGTTCCTATCAGTTCTTCTCCCTCCCACCATGAAAGAGCAGTATCAACCAGATCCTCCTCCGCGATAACAGAGCCGACCAATTCGCAACGCGACCACCCATCACCGTCCCAGTCGACTATCCTCTGACCTAGCCCCGCATCCACCAGGAAGGGAGCCGCTTGCGCGATGAGACTTAATTCCGAGGCTGCCAATAAATAGGCTCCGACTCCATAGTCCCTGGTGACATTGTAGTCCGCCCCGTCGGGACTACTGTTCGGTGTTTGCACGTACCCAAGAAACCCATCGGGGTGCACCGAAATTTCGTTAAGGCCGTTCCAAGCTCTGGCTACCACCGGCAGGTACGACGATTCATCCAGATACCCCATACGGATACCCCACCCGATGGCGTAGGTAAAAAAGCCCGTCCCACTTGTCTCCGGATTTGGTACATCGGCAGGATCCAAAAGACTGGCTCTCCAAAACCCGTCTTCCCCCTGAAGCGGAACGAGTGAGGCGGCCATGGTTTGAAGCATCGAAATAAAGTCACTCCGGTGCGGATGATCTTCCGGAAGTGCACTAAGCACGCGCACAATGCCAGCGATCACCCAGCCGTTACCTCGCGACCAGAATATTTTGCGACCGTTCTCAGATTTATGTTCCGGATAGAACCAGTTCGTATCGCGATACCAAAGCCCCTCATCCACATCAAAAAGACCACGACGCCATCCCATATCGTAATACATATCCCAGAGCTTGTCCGTGTACCGACTATCCTTCTGCATTGCTCCCAGTTTCGCCAAGGTCGGTCCGGCCATGTAGAATGCATCAATCCAGCTCCAGCGATCCACCAAAGGGGACTCAACTGTGAGATCCATTACCCTTACAATATCCTCAATCCGAAATGACTCCGGATCCATCCGGTAAAGATCAATATAACTCTGACCACAGCAATGAGCATCTGCGTGAAAGTCTCCTTCCGGGCCTCGTAACCACTCATTGTCATTGCCCCAGGCGATTGCACGTTCGAGGTAGGACGGTTCTCCCGTTATCTCGTAGAATCTTTGGTTTCCGGTATAATACGCAGCTCTCGCCCAACCAGCGTTACCTGTCTCATTATGATCAATCCAATAACGGTCGACTAAATGGGCTGCTTCGAGGATCTCCTCCCTGTAAGGCAAGGTGGTAGATTACACTTCCGAAAAGCGCGGTGAAGCTTAAAAGGAATACGGTGAGACAGAGGCTGCGACACACAGCGAAACGACTCAGCCAAAAGTATCTTTCAGACCTATATCGAAAACAAGTGCGCTGGGAAAACATTACCATGAACTCATGAATAATATCCCAATTTCAGTCGGCTATAAAACGATACCGTCAAAGGTTACCGCCCGACATAACGAAGATAAGATAACCTTATACGGTTTTCGTTTATACTTTATCTACACAGCTCGGGTCAAAGCACCCTAGGAAGTAGTATTATAGGGCTCGAAAACGGAAAAATGACATCGTCGCCATTTGAGTATTTAATTTTTTCTCGGACGATCTTAGTAATAAACCCCATACTTTACACGCCAAAGTTAGATTCATTCTCCCAGAGATATCCATGCCTCTATTTCCTAAACTAAGATTTCCCATTTTAACGGTTCTACTGACGGCGATTACCCTGGCCCTCCCATCGTCCGG
>CALGUT010000102.1 GCA_937920335.1 uncultured Opitutales bacterium | reverse complement strand
ATTCATAGAGTACAAGCTTTTTCTTTGAGGAATTTAAAAACACTCCCTAGTCTTTAGGCGGCAATTATGAAATCTACTTCCTCTTTGAGACCCAGTTGGAGTAAGTAGTTACGGATGTCATCGCGTGCTCCCCGATTTCCGATGTAGGAAATGATGTATGGCTGTGTGGATACAGGGATGTCTTTATAGGAAATTACGGGTAGGTCGTTAGTGATTCTGCCGATCTTACTAGGATCTACGTCGATGTAGCCTGTAAACGAGATCCCCTCTTTTACTAACAACTCGACTCGGGTCCGAGTAATTCTTCCGGCCCCCCATATCCAGATAGGGCGATACTTCGATAGCGTTCTTTTTAACCAAGTTGCAAGATACTGGGCCTTGATATGAAAAAAGGCTGCGGGAGCGTAACGTCGGTCGGTTCTTGAAAGTCGATTCGGGGTATCGTACCAGTCAACCAAGTACTCAGGTAGTTTCGTCATCTTAATACCTGCATCCATCCATCGCAGCCAAAGCTCATAGTCTTCTGGAAAGTCGCCCGAGCGGTAGCAATTGGTTGAGGTCTTAATCAGAGATCGTCGGAACATGACTGACGGGTGTGCGAATGGAGATTCAACGAAGCGATTGGCCCGCAGGTCCGGCCAGTTTATGAGATGATTCGTCCAATCGACGTAGTTTGCATAGCCCGCATTCAGTGCGGAATCTCCCTTGAAGTTTACCCGGGTAGCGACCAGCCCTACATCCCAGTTTTCATTTAAAAATGAAAACTGAGATGCTAGACGATCCGGTAAGGAAACGTCGTCAGCATCCATCCGCGCAAGGTAACGCCCTTTACAGTGAGATACTCCGAAGTTCAGCGCGTCGGTAATTCCTTGGCCAACGGAACTGGTAGGCCGTATTCTATGATCATCTGCAGTAAATTGGTGGACGATTTGCAGAGTCGAATCGGTGGAATGATCGTCGACTATGATAAGCTCCCAATTAGTGAACGATTGGCTCTGAATACTTCTAATGGCTCGTGCAACCGTATTGGCTGCGTTCTTTACCGGCATGAGAACAGAGATTTTCATGTTATTATTATTTAGGTGCCTCAAAGAATTCGCTCCAAGTGTAATCGACGTTGTTTTTTGTCTCCGAAGACTTTTTATTCCATGAACTATGACTGATTCCTCTATGAAAGTTTACCTGACTCGATTGATGTTACCTCCTGTCTTGGACCGGTTGAAGGTATTTTGTGATATGCAGTTGAATCCGAATGATCGCACGCTCACGCGAGAGGAACTTCTTACGGCTGTCAGGGATATCGATATCTTGGTTCCTAATGGTCCTGACCAGATTGATGAAGAAGTGTTTGAAGCAGCCAAGAGGCTCAAGCTTGTCGCCAACTTTGGGGTTGGTTATAACAATATTGATGTGGATGCAGCCACTCGACGGGGTATTCCTGTTACAAATACGCCAGGGGTTCTTTCTGAGGCGACTGCAGATATCGCTTGGGCGTTGTTGATGAGTGTGGCACGGCGAACTGGAGAAGGCGAACGACTAATCCGTGCAAACGGTTGGAAAGGGTGGAGTCCTTTTTTACTACTCGGAGGTGATGTGACCGGTGCAACGCTTGGTCTTCTCGGGCTAGGGCGTATAGGGAAGGCCATGATTCCTCGAGCGAAGGGGTTTTCTATGAAAGTCATCTATTGGAATCGGACCCGCTTGGAGCCAGCCGAGGAAGCGCGCCTGGGAATCGAATATGTTTCGAAGGAAGCGTTACTCGCAACCGCAGATTTTGTCTCCTTGCATGTGGCATTGGTTCCTGAGACGCGACATTTGATCTCTGATGCTGAATTGAAGCTGATGAAACCGTCTTCCTATCTCATCAACACGACTCGTGGACCGGTTGTAGATGAGAAAGCTTTGGTGGCGGCTTTGAAATCGAATACGATTGCCGGAGCGGGTCTGGACGTTTTCGAGAATGAACCAGCGGTTGAACCGGGTTTGTTGGCACTAGACAATGTAACTATGGCTCCCCATCTGGGAAGTGCAACCGTTGGTACCCGAGTCAAAATGGGCATGTTGGTGGTTGATAACTGTGAGGCTCTGATCCACGGCAAATCGCTGCCCAACTTGGTGAATCCCGAGGTTGGGTGAGGTCCGTTTGGGCAAGCTGTATTTCCAGATTCGGAAAATGCTGTCCATCGTTCATTAAGGGTTAAAACTCAGTAAAATGATTGTTAATCTCCTGCTCATTGGGAGATCGAAGTTTTATAGGTAGCTAGAGTGACGAGGATAGCGATCATCTTTATCAACTTATCAAACTCAATTCATCCGATCCGTGTGAATGGATATTCTCCAAAAAATTAGAGCGCAGTTTGCTCAGCTCATAATGCGATGGCTCTCGCCTGCATATGTGGCGACCTGGATTGCCTTGGCATTCTCATTAGTTTTATTCGTAGCCTTGTGGGGATTGTTTAGGATCACCAGTTTACAGGGCTCACAGGTGCTTGCGTCAGAGCAGATGGATGAGGCTATTCACTTGGCCCTCAATGCGGAGGTAGAGTTTCAA
Organism: uncultured Opitutales bacterium; assembly: GCA_937920335.1. Taxonomy (GTDB): domain Bacteria; phylum Verrucomicrobiota; class Verrucomicrobiia; order Opitutales; family UBA2995; genus UBA2995. The sequence continues at coordinate 307 of CALGUT010000102.1, read as the reverse complement.
AAGCAACTGGCTCATTGGGGAAGACTTCTTTTGAGAGGTGAGGATCCAGAGTTGTTCAGTAAATATTTGAGTGATTTTAATAGGTCCGAACAGAAGGTTCAACTTGGACTGAAAGAGATCCTATCGATGAGTCATTCCCTTCAGTTCAGTTCTGAAGATGTAAGAGTACAGATCTCGAATCATCTTCAATTGGGCAATCAGTTTCGACAGGCACTGTCTGAGTTGGATTTGAGAAGGATTGAAGAATTACGCCGTTTGGACAAAGAACTCTACGGGTTAGGGCATGAGCCCATTCAGCAATTTGCTG
>CALGUT010000101.1 GCA_937920335.1 uncultured Opitutales bacterium | reverse complement strand
CAACTGGGGCATGCACATCATTCAGCCTGTCGTAGGGCTCGCCAAAAGCCGGGTCAAACGCGTTTTCGGACAACTACAGCAAACGATCAATCCAGGAGATGCGGATGATAATTTCCTAGCTGTTCTGGAATTCGAGAATGGAATTCGGGGAGTTGCCGAATTCACACAATCTCCCCACCCATTTCCGGGGTTCGTAATTCAGGGAACCGAAGGAACCATCATAACGAACAGCGAATCCGTAACCGTGAAGCAAGCCAACCCGAAGCAACCGGGTGAAGTTCAGTCCACCTCGTATCCACTCGTCGGCAAACCATTCGGCGACGAAGCTCATCTCTACCGAGATATTGCTGCCAATTTGTTAAATGAACCCCCCTACCCTACTCCTCCCGAATTAGCACTCGAAGGGACAAAAATATTAGATGCCGTCAGACGTTCGCATGAACTCGGCCAAACCGTTGAACTCCGGTAATCGAATGGCTTTACCGGTAGAGACAGCCCGAATAAGCTCCCCCTTTTCCCCTTGACCCTTTCCGACTGCAGAAGTTCTCTTGAGGAATAGCGAACACCCTAACGACGGTATTTCTGCAAACCTGTTTTCTCATTTAAAATGAAGCCAAAACGACCTTCCTGTAAGACCATAGCCCTAGAAGCTGGCGTAAGCCGGATGACAGTATCTATGGCATTGCGAGATCACCCAAGAGTTGCACAGGAGACCCGAGAACGAATCAAAAAGATCGCAATTCGTCAGGGTTATACCCCCGACCCCAATCTGACCGAACTGATGCGCTACCTCAGAAAGCGCGACGTCAGTAAGAAAGAGCCGGTCATAGCATTACTCAATGGCAAACCTTACCCAGTCAGGGATTTCGATAGAAATGCCCGTCAGATTCGCGAAGGAGCAATCGAACAAGCCGAGGCACTCGGATTCAAGACGGAAGACTTCTGGCTTCACGAACCGAACATGCGGGTCGAACGCATCGTTCAGATTCTTGAGACACGTGGTATTCGCGGGGTCGTAGTACTTCCCGTCGAGTCGTTAAAAGACGTTTTTTCATTTCCCCATGACGATTTTGAAGGCGTGGCTACCTGTTCGGTTGCCGCAAAACTGGGCTTCAACCAGGTCCACCCTCATTTCTTTCAAGCCATGCATGCGGGTGTTTCAAACCTGACCGAAAAAGGGTTTAAACGGATCGGATTTTGCGTAACTGAGGCTGAGGACGAACAGTCCAACCACCTCTACCACTGCTACCTAACGTGGTATCAACAAGGGATTTCAAAGGCAGATCGGATTCCGCCGCTGCTAAAACCGAGTATCGCCAAAAGCGACTTTCTCAAGTGGGCGAAAAAGTATCAGCCCGACGTTGTTTTCAGCCCGAACCTGGACCATTATCGTTGGCTTAAGGACGCTGACTTAAAGATCTCAGGCAACATAGCTTTCGCTGCATTGGGTCCTTCCGACGATGACCTGGACGGTATTGCCCGCGTCGATATCGGTTACCGAAAGATTGGCGCCACAGCGATCGACATTTTGAAGACCAAACTTGCCAATGAAAGCCTCGGACCTGCCAACAATCCTACAGTCACTTTAATTAGAGGCCTCTGGGTAGACGGTAAGAGTACTGATTTACCTAAGGCCGCCTTAGCGACCTGATCAAGGAGCTCCCAAGTTTACCATTCCCCACAGCAGGAGGACCACCAGTCCTACTACCAGCCAACTCCCTCCGAATCCGATATAATCCATTTTCGAGGGTTTCCCGATCTCCCAATTGCTATTTGGGAACAGCTTGAGATGCGCCACTAACTCGGGTTTCTCAGTTACACGGGCAATAGCCGCTGCTTCTCTTTCAGGGTCTGGATCAATCGGTGTGTAGATTTTCCCGAAGAAGTAGTTGAGATGCTTCTTGTCCGCAGGGGGTGTTACCCATGAAACCAAAATCAGGATTATAAACGGGAAAATTGCGCTCATAAAGAAACGAGCAGCTACCAACTGAGATTTTTTCCATGTGGTGAAATCAATTCCCAACCAGCTCAATACCCAAATCTCCGCTTCGAAACGACCAATACCGATCAATGGCGAATTCGGATCTTCCGGATTCACACGAGCGACTGTTTGGAAGAAAATACCGCGGGGGGCTACATTTACTTCCTTGATAATGCTGTCGCCTATATTCTTGGCACGTCCCTTTTCCACATCATCAGCACTCGCGGGAGATTTATAAGTTCCCGTATAGCCTTCAGTCTGAACCAAAAACGCCTCGTTGGTACGAGCCCAGTCCAACCCTTGGAATAGGTTTGGCAAGATGGCAAAGATAGTGAAACAGATTGCTACCTCTATCATCACCGCTAAACGCGACAGGCGCCTCCAAATGTAACCGAGCCAGATAGGTGCTCCAAATATAGCTGGTATCGAAATAAAATACTTAAACAACTCCAGTAGATTATCGATATAGATAGCGGCCCCAATACCTCCTAGCAAAGTGACAGCGATCGTTATTCTCCCAATCAACATGTAGTGCGCCTCGCTTCGTTTAGGAACGAGCGGCTGATAAATATTGCGGATAAAGAGTGCCGCATTAGAAACCGAACCGGCATCCAGTGAAGACATATTAGCCGCAAGAATCCCCACTAACATGAGCCCTAGAAAACCCGGTAAGAGCAGATCGCGACTCATAAAACCCCAGGCGAGATCAGGATCGTGCAGCTGTCCTGCATAAAGGCCTAGAGCAATTAATCCAGCCAGCACCCAGAACAGCATGAGAAAACGCTTAAAAAACATCCCACCGATCATGCCAAACCGAGCGGTTTTTTCATTCGTAGCAGAACCAGCCGTTTGCATGTTCTGCGCCACAGCCACAATCGCAACCAGATTGGAAAAGAACATCGCCATGATCGTATACCACGTATACTCGCTCAACGACACCGATCCAAACAGCTCAAAGTTAAACTCAGGCACTGCCGCATGAAGGCCTGAAAAGCCTCCCAACTTTGCTAACCCAAGTGGTATTAGAATGATGGAAAATATGATAATCAGGATCCCCTGAATGGCATCCGTTACCGCGGCCGCTCGGAACCCGCCCATAATCGTATACACAGCAACTACCAATCCATAAAAAACGTAGAACACCACCGGATCCGTGTAGGAATAAAATGACTTCAACTCACCACGCACATTCTTTTGGTGAAGAACATCGTAGCGCTCCGTTTGCTCAGGGTTACGCTCACTCACTGTAAACTTGGCCAGCTCTTGATACTCGTTGAACTCCTCAACAGTCACCTGTTGCTCAATCGTTAACTGCTCGAACGGCTTGGGCGTTAACGCCATCATGGTCTTACCTGCCACCATGTAGCCGACTCCGCCACCTATGAAGGCCATGACCAGAGTAAACCCCGCAAAACTTCCACCCAGCAAGGGACTTTGAAAGCGCTCTGAAAAATAGTCACCTAAAGTAGTTAAGCGAGTTCGACGAAACAGAAGCGTTGTAAACCAATAGAACGGCGTAATAAACAGAACCAAAAACTGTATCCATATTCCCCCGACACCTTGACGATATGTCTCACGAGTGACCGCTACCGCCTGATCCGAATTGGTCGAGGATCCAAAGTTCAAAAAGAATTGGTAGAACTTGCCTAAAGAGCGCCCCGCCAGAAAATAGTCGTCGGTATCATGATTACTTTCTCCAGCCTTCTTCCCCAACCAAAGAATGACAACGAGATAGAGAAGTAGAACGATGACGTCTAGTATGTGGAGTCCGAATATTTGCACGTTGAGAAAGAGGTAGGAAGTCTGGGAGAAAATCTAAATGATAGACTCCATATTGCAATGATGATTAGCCCCAAGGAACGGTCATCTCGATATACCGTAAACTGGCATTGGAGTTCGACGCCAACCCCATATGCCTCAATTTGATGAACCTACGCCTTAATAGGTAATTTTCCCGACCCATTTGCACCCACAATCACTCATGTCTGATCTCAATTATACGCGCACCGGCCGTCCGGAGTTTGATGAATTCTATCCCAGAGTAGAGACCTTTCTTAAACAAGACACCATGGATCTGGTCGTGGACAATGTCCCGATTCGCGGATACCGATCCCCAGATACGCCCGCTATCTGGCTCCGGGACCATAGCGATATGATGCGGGGATTTCGTCATTTTGAAAACGATCTCCAATCAACCGTTACGCACTTCGCAGAAACCCAAGCCATGAATGGTCGTGTATTCGACTATTTCACGAGCACCCCGGAGAAAGTGCCCTGTGAACGGGAAAACTGGGTCAAGTATGTGCGTGTCCCTGTGGAAGCCGACGTCGAATACCGTTTTATCAAGGCCGCATTTCTCGCATGGCAAGCCACCGGAGATGATCCGTGGATTAAGGGACTCATTCCGTCCCTGGAACGGGCGTTGCAGTATATATTTACCCACCCATGGCGTTGGGATGAAGAGCGGCAACTCGTGAAACGTCCCTACACCATAGACTCCTGGGACTTCGCCTACACAGCCGGACATCACGATTGGCTTCAATTCCAGATCGATGATCACACGTTCTGGGGAATTATGCATGGTGATAACAGCGGCTATTACGAAGCCTGTCAGCTCCTGTCGCTCATTTGCAGCCGTTTCGGCGAAGAGGCAAAAGCCACCCATTGGAAGCAATTCGGTGACGGACTCAAGGAGCGGATGAACCGATTCTGCTGGAATGGGTCCTTCTACACCCACTTTGTCAAAATGACACCCGTTGAAATTCCTGGATTGGACGAGGCAAGCCAACTCAGTTTCTCCAATCCCATGAACATCAATCGCGGCGTGACTGACCTGAATCAGGCACGATCCATCCTTCAGGAGTACCAGGCCCGCAAAACCTCCTCACAAGCATTCGCCGAGTGGTTTTCGATTGATCCTGGATTTCCAGCTGGAGCATTTGGTGAAGACAAAATCGTCCCCGGGGCCTACTCGAATGGTGGGATTATGCCGCTAGTCGGCGGTGAGCTGGCGAGGGCCTATCTGGAAAGTGGTTATGAAGAAACCGGCGTTGCGACCCTCCGCCAGTATCATCAGATGATTTCTGAAAAGAATGAGACCTACCTCTGGTATTTCCCTGACGGCACGGCCTCGTCGATTGAAAGCAGTACAAGTCCCGACGCCATGCCGACCGACGGATGGGGCTCATCATCAATGTTGCACGGTTTCATGGAAGGGCTGGTCGGTATTCAGGATAAGGGTCGCTTACTTGATACGGTTCGCCTGTGTCCTCGTTGGGCAGCAGCCGGCTTGAGTTCCGCTGAGGCTAGCTTGGGCTACGAAGTCTCGGGTGCTCAATTCTCCTATCACTACGAAGAACGGGCCAATGAGCTAGCTCTCGAGATAAAGACCGCAGCCTCTGAAGTTCACCTCCATCAACTCCTTCCCGAGAACGCTGCTGTTGATTCTATACAAGTCGCGGGAGCCTCGGTTCCTTTCGAAGAATCCGTTCTTGGAGACAGTCACTATGTGGATTGCCAGCTCTCGGTTGAGCAGGGAACCGAAGTTATTATACGCTTTAAGTAGGCTCGCGCCCAACGACACAGCCGGGGTTTACCATAAACCCCTTTAGGAGTGCCATTCGGGGTCCTTTGGGTTTTCTATCTAAGGGTCCGAACCAGAGTAGTACCCCCTGGCTCAGAACGATATCTATGCCCGAGCTGACATTTCTCAACCGCCTCGATTTCTCTGTGGTAGGCCTCTACATGCTGGCGGTCCTTGGAGTCGGCTTTTATGTGGCCCGATTCAATCGCGGAACTGCAGACTATTTTAAGGGCGGAGGACATATTCCCTGGAGACTATCGATGCTGTCTCTGTTCATTTCGGGCTTTTCAGCCTTCATGTTCGTCGGTGCTGCTGGAATCACCTATGGAAACGGCGGAGGGGCCTTACTTCTTTTCAGTTTCGCACTACCCGCCTACTTGCTTGGCGCCTGGGTGTTTGGTCCCCGTTGGCGACGCGCGCGCCTCGATACGCCACTGCAGTTCTTGACCCGTCGGTATTCGCAAGGAACGACGTATTTTTACACCCTGCTCGCAGTCATCCCCAATACCCTCGTTCTGGGAATTATGATCTACACCCTGTGTATTTTCATATCCACAGCGATGGGGATCAACAGCACAATATTTGAGATCGG
>CALGUT010000100.1 GCA_937920335.1 uncultured Opitutales bacterium | reverse complement strand
TGCTCAGGTATCGCATTGAAAAGGTATTGACCATCAGGTTCCATCCAAGGGCTCAGGTCCATCTTTGCGTTGCCACCTCCATTGGGACGGTGGCAGTGGGAACAATTAGTCGTAAAGTAAGCATGCGCACGCTTATCTATGGGACTACTTAGATCGTATGGATTCACCAACTTCGTTTTATCCTCAAATACCTCTGCTTTTATACTCCAAGGTCGATCATTAAGAGATGAAGTATTCAATATTCCCATACGTTTTAGTAAATCTACTTGATCTACCACATCTCCACCATAAATGACATCACGATTCAATTGAGCCGCAGTCAGGCTCAACACAAAGTCAGCCTGACGGGAATGACAAACAAGGCAGTCCGATCGACTCGGAACCTGCCAATTCAGACCATCTATCTTCGTCGCCACTCCCTCCTTCGGTACTAGAACAGCATCATCTTGCGTTTCATTCCAAAGATATCTGTAAGCAGCCCACTCTTTTTCCTGTTTCAACAACACACGGGTTTCCAGTCGACGGTTCGTTTCCGGATTGGACAGCGTCTGCAACACTGCTGTGCCATCCGGCAGTTTAAAAGAAAGCCAATCTACCCGATGAGCAGATCCACCGGGATATTCCGCCTGAGCGTTTTCTGGCAATGCGAGTGCTCGAATCGCTTCGGCACCGTCATGCCACGCTGGCGCATTGATTTCGAAAGGCATCACACCTTTGGCTGGAATCAAATCAAAAACTGAGGCAAATAGACCGGTTTCACTTAACTGCGTGGGAAACGTTTTAACCTCCTGATCAACAACCGGGTTGGGTGCTAACTTGTAAATGGCATTTCCGGCATGATCCGCGACCAGGATATCGCCATCCAAGGTAGTACCGAAACCCGTGATAGCTAGCGTTGTGTCGGCGATTTCCCGATTCCACAATAGGTTTTCACCGTCATGCTTGGCCGCCCAAATTCGGCCTGTGCTGTAATCGCCATAAATGTAGGCACCTGCTAGTTCCGGAAAACGACTACCTCGATAAACCAAGCCCCCCGTGAGCGAACGAAACACCGAATGATCGTGTTCGATAGTAGGTGGAGTAAACGGAGACGGCCCACTCAGACGATCCAGAAAAAACGAGCGAGTTCCTTCATAGGCGCTCCAACCGTAATTCGCGCCGCGCTTCAGTAGCTGGACGTATTCCACCAGGTCCTGACCATTTTCACCTATCCAAATCTGATCTGTTTCGGAATCGTGGGTAATACGCCACGGGTTTCTAAGCCCATAAGCCCACGTCTCAGGTCGAACATCTATCATGCCTACAAATGGATTATCAGTCGGCACCGCATAAGCATTTCCCGGTTGCGCACCGTCAACATCCAGTCGAAGCACTTTTGACTTAAGCGATGCCAGGTTTTGACCCACCTCATCCAAATCCATCAAACTTGTACCATCACCAGTCGTTACGTACAACATGCCATCGTTTCCGAAACAAACAGCCGCACCGTTATGACCAGCAGACGGCCACTCAATTATCGTAAAAGCAGAATCATCAAGTAACTCATACGGTGCTTCGCGGTTCACCGTATAACGGACAATTCTTGAGTAGTCCTCTCCTTTATCCCCAGGCCCGTTGCTCCCTAAATAAAGAAAGCCGTTGCTTTTATACTCAGGATGAAAGGCTATACTGTAAGTAGCTTCCTTCAGGTCCAACAATTGAACGAGCTCGCTCCCAACTTTGTCTGGGTCGAATCGACTAAGAACACTTCGTTTCTCTCTCCACAAATAGTTCTGCAACACTAGCAAGTCACCGGAACCCGGCTCAAGCTCGATCGCCACCGGACGGTCGATCAATAAATCAGCATACGCCTTTACAGCAACATAAGGAGCTGATGGTTCTGGTGTCCCCTGAAGGCGTGAATTGTCCCATGGCACCCGATCGACATTCGATTCTGCCTCTTCTGTTCCACAGCCAACTAATAAAACACAGACTAAACAAAACAAACCGACGATGCAGCGAGCGATTGAATCAAATGAGCGCAGGCCACTGAGCTTCATTCGCTGACGAAAAATGGCCGCTATCATTCAGTTTTGATGGATGGGATAATTAGGATAATGTGATCCGCAGAAAGAATCGTTCACTGCAATAGATTAACAGAGACTGGAATCTACTGTAGCGCATTGAAAACTGCTTAATCCCTACCGCAAGACGAAAGTCCCGGGAACAGGTAACCGATGACTGCAGATCTCTATTTTAGCAAAAAACTAATGTATTCCAGCCAATACGTAGTGATGAGAGCTGGAAAGTAGCCACAACAGGCACCGGTTCGGTTTCAACCAGCCCGATACTGCCCGGGACTCATTCCATGCATCTGTTTGAAAACTCGATAGAAATGGGACAGGTCCCGGTAGCCGCATTCGAAGGCGATCGATCGTATCGACAGAGAGGTCCGCTGGAGCAAGTCCGCCGCATAGGTCATTCTCAAACGGGTAACTCGTTTTTGCCAGCTTTCACCCACGATCTCGCGAAACAACTGGGTGAATCGGCGCCGACTCAACCCTAAGGTCTGGGCAACCGAATCAATGTCTTCATTTTTCCAAAACTCCTTTGCTAGCGCATCGGCATAACTCTTAACCCGATGAGTGGAATCCGAAATCTGCACCGCATCATTTCTGGGAGTTCGTGAGAGTTCCAGAATAATAGAGGTGATCAGACAGACCTGCGCATCCTCAAAATCTTTCTGTTGCAGCCGTTCCTCTGCAAGGAGTTCACGCAACCAAGACTCGATACGCTGTATCCTGCGGGATTCGTTCACCACTCTGAATTCCCTGCAGACAGACCTCAGTAAACTGCCACTAGGAAACTGGGGACTTTGGATACATATTCCGTAAAGCGAGAGCGGCTTTGCAGGCGTATCAATGATCCGGTGTTTTCGCCCTTTAGGAACGACACAGACCATCGGCGCTCTAATTGCGAAACCATGACTGCTCGTTTCCATGACCCCTTCCCCACCAATAAACAGAAGGATTTTAGGAAACGGATCCCGTCGCCAATCCATTCGAAAATCTTCCTCGTGGTGGCTTTCCAACAGAGCATAGCCATGGGGTCGAAAATTCGCCTCTACCGGGCTAGTATGACGTTTGAGCGACATTTACCACACTACTACACTCCACTAATGCCCGATCTGCCAATATTATTCCAACCCATCTATGTTAACAACTTGAATAACTGATTCGTTCCTTAGACGGTAATTACTCATGGAAATACAGATCCCATCTTTTCGTTTGGAGCGGCATAACATCTCCACACGCATGCCATTCAAATACGGTATCGCAACGATGACACACTTGCCTCATCTCTTCGTTCACATAAAGGCCCGTTTCGATGGAGACACGCAATCAGGCATCTCAGCAGATCACTTGCCTCCCAAATGGTTTACCAAAGATCCGGACAAAGATCCACTTGAAGAAATAGAGGACATGTTAACGGTCATTGAGAAAGCCGGCAAACACGCACAGTCAATTTCGGCGAGCTCTGTATTCAATTTTTGGTACACGCTTTACCAAAAACAAGACGCCTGGGCCCTAGAAAACAATATTCCGCCTCTGCTCGCTCATTTTGGCACCTCATTAGTCGAACGTGCATTAATTGATGCCTACTGCAGACACCAAAAGAAGACTTTCGCGGAACTACTTCACACCAACCAATTCGGTATACGGTGGACAGCGTTACGACCGGAACTGGAAGGAATTGACCTCAAGGACCTGCTTCCAGCCCCGCTGAATTCGATCATTGTGAGACACACGGTAGGCATGGCGGACCCACTATCGGAAAACGATATAATCGAAGCAGATCGTATCTACGACGGGCTTCCCCAATCACTGGAAGCCTGCATCCGTTTTTATGGCGTTAAACACTTCAAAATTAAAGTAAACGGTAAGCTCGATCAGGATATCGAACGCCTGGAATCCATAGAAAAGCTCTTCACCAAGCTCCATCTCGAGGACTTCGGGTTTACACTCGATGGAAACGAACAATTCAAGGATGTGGACACATTCCGCCTCTTTTGGAACGCCCTCCAGCAAAGCGAGGCGATGAAAGCATTCTTTGAGCGCCTTATATTTGTGGAGCAGCCATTTCACCGAAGCGTCGCGTTATCCGAAGAGATTGGGCCGGCGTTGAAGACTTGGGCTGACGCGCCGCCAATAATCATCGACGAATCGGATTCGACCCTGGAATCGATGACTCGAGCCCTTGAGCTTGGCTACAGCGGAACTAGCCACAAAAACTGCAAAGGAATTTTCAAAGGAATCATAAATCGAGCGACCATAAATTACCGGAATCAACAGGCAGGCAGCGAAATGTACCTCATGAGCGGCGAAGATCTGGCCAATATCGGACCGATCGCAAATCACCAAGACTTGGTAGTCCAAGCTGTTCTGGGCAATGCGAGTGTCGAGCGGAACGGCCATCATTACTTCAAGGGGCTGTCAATCTTCAGTGAGACTATACAAGATCAGGCAATCCAGAGTTTCCCAAAGCTCTACGCTCCGCAAGATGACTATGTACGCCTGGATGTTCAACAGGGCCGATTGGACGTAAGCGAACTACTGGATATGCCATTTGGCGTAGACAAAAGTCTCCTATGAGCCTCAAATCCGATTAGATAAAAACCCGTTCCTCGAATTTCTCCTCGACTGCCATATTGCCCGATCTACAAATGCTTATTACCCGAACTGAGAATTGATTAATACGAGGAACTTGCGATAATGACTCTTTTATTTCACTCGGTAAAAAAAGCCGACCCACGGACAGCCATTAAATCACGAAGAAACCCTATGAGCAACGCCACCACTCTACCTAAAACACCTGAAATCCTGACCACCACTGTTGGTTCTTACAGCCCCATCGATTGGTTGGCTGCCTTACCCAGTGAGCAGGCCGTTGAAGATGCTACCGCAACCGTAATCCATACTCAGCAACGCTACGGCATCGACTTACCGACCGACGGCGAGCTCTACCGCTTTGACACGAATCACCCGGACACCAACGGCATGATCGAATACTTCATCTCCCGATTAGGCGGTATAGATACCTCTGTAGGTCTCACCGATGCGCGCTCGTTTCGACTGAAACAGGAAATGGCTTTCCGTTTCAAACCGGCAGGTGTTGTTCGTGGACCCGTTGGCGAGGGAACCCTGGATCTACAGGAAGCGTGCTCCCGTTCAGCAGCCGTTGCGAATGGCCCCCTCAAATTCACATTGACCAGTCCATACATGTTGGCCCGAACCCTTCTTGATAACCATTACGGGAATCTGGATGAACTGACACTAGCTATCGCTGATGCTCTGGCTGACCAAGTGAGTGAACTGCCAGCTGCTTGCGTTCAGGTCGACGAAGCCAACGTTCCCGGCAGCCCTGAGAATGCACCCCTTGCTCAAGAAGCTATCAACCGCATTCTGGACAAGGTCCAAGGCCAAAAGGCCGTCCACTTCTGTTTCGGCAACTACGGTGGACAATCGATCCAGGCCGGCGGCTGGAAAGCACTCATTGAGTTTCTAAACGGCTTGCGAACCGACCACCTGGTTTTGGAATTAGCTCATCGTCCCGAGAATGATCTCGAAGCGTTGAAAGAAATAGATCCGAAAATCAAACTGGGAATCGGAGTCATCGACATTAAGGTCAACCACGTCGAATCCCCTGAAGAAGTGGCCAAACGTATTGAAATTGCGACGAGTTACGTTGGCGAAGGCCGCATTGGCTGGGTGCACCCCGACTGCGGTTTCTGGATGCTCAAAAGGTCGATAGCCAATCGCAAAATGGAATCTCTAGTTAAAGGCCGCGATCTGTATCTTGGTCGTTGAAAACGGGGTGTTTCGGATATTTACAAGGGGATAGGTATTAGACCATCCTCCTAAATACCCATGACCGAAAACGCATCCAACCGATCTAAATCCAAACTCAAATGGTTCCTGATCGGTGTATTTCTATTTGCACTCATCATGGGCCCTGGTCCTGGGATATACCTCGTCAACGGATACGCGGCTGAAGGAGGTACTATTTTCGGAATGCCAGCACTCTACTTCTGGGCAGTGCTTTGGTTTTTAGTCGAAGCTGCTGTGGTCCTGACGGCGTATTGCACGATTTGGAAGAAGGACTCGTTATGAGTT
>CALGUT010000099.1 GCA_937920335.1 uncultured Opitutales bacterium | reverse complement strand
AAATCCATGACTGCGCCTCGTGGGTTTCGTTAAAAAATGCGAATAATTCGAAGTATTCGTCATGAGTGACCGGATCAAATTTGTGGGTGTGGCATTGTGCGCATTGGAGAGTTAGACCGAGGGCGGTTTTACCAAAAGTATCCATTCGGTCGAATATACCTTCTAGTCGGAATTGCTCAGGAATAATTGCTCCCTCTTCGTTGACCATACCATTACGCATAAATCCGCTCGCAATAATCTGGTCCTGGGTTCGTCCGGGGATTAGGTCGCCGGCTAACTGTTCGGTCAGGAACTGATCGTAGGGCATATCGTTGTTGATCGCGTTGATCACCCATTCACGATAGATCCATTGGTCCCGAGGTTTGTCTTTCTCAAAACCATTGGTATCCGAGTAGCGAGCGAGGTCGAGCCACTGGCGGGCCCATTTCTCACCGTAGGTGGGACGACTCATGAGCTCATCGATCAACGAGTCTACTGCCTTCGTCTTGCTTTTCTTGTGCGCGACAAGAAAGGCTTCGATCTCCTGAGGCGAGGGGGGGAGTCCAATCAGGTCCAGATAGATACGGCGAACTAGGGTCGTAGCGGGAGCGGGTTCCGACGGCTTCAGTCCTTCTTGTTTGAGTCGTGATACAACAAACGGATCGATCGGGTTTTTTGCTCGTCTGGGAAGTGCATGCTTTTCGGGAACGGTCCAGGCCCAGTGTTCGTCGTATTCCCCGCCTTGGGCGATCCAGTCATGCAAAAGTTGTTTCTCATTAGCGGACAACTCCTTTTTGGAGTCCGGCGGCGGCATCAGCTCATCTGCATCCTTTACCAGGATGCGGTATATGAGTTCGCTGTTCTCAGGATCACCGGGGTTTACAGCGACCGCGCCAAACAGATCCGCATAGGCGCCCTCAGGAGTATCGAGTCGCAGATCTGCTTCCCGTGTTTCTTCGTCGGGACCATGACATTCAAAGCAGTTGGTTGAAAGGATGGGCAGGATTTCGCGGGCGTAGTCGACTTTGGACTCCATACGCAGAGCGACTAACAGAATAATGGCTATGGCCGTAGAAATACGATTACTCATTCTCAGGGTTGGGCAGACTGGTATTCAAAAGGTAGACGTATTATTGGTAGGATACTCAGGCTTTGTAAAGTTAGGACGGACGAATATCCCTAAACCGCCAAATAATTCAAAGTATCTGATTTTACAGCTATTTCCTGGCACCTGTTCGCGGGGAATCGAGCTAAGTTGCAGGTTTATTGTACCCATTACGGTAATGCGAGTGCTCAGTTGAGCTATGTATCGCCAGCGCGTTGGATGAGATGAATGAGACACCTATTACTCATCTTGGTTGTTTCGATAAACCTGAGCTTTTTCGGAATTGTCGCTGCTGCAAAACCCAATGTCTGGGTATACACCGATATGTCGGATCCGCGTGATCAGCGTGAAGGGGGCCATCCATTTAATGATCCCGATGACATCGTGACGATGGCGCCTTTGTTGCTGGAGGCGAATCGGTTTAATATTGAGACCATAGTGGTGTCCTCCACGAATCGGAAATACCTCGGTGACTCCATGGACTTCGTGAACAGCGTGTTGCTCGATGCGTATCACCATGATGTGTCTTATCTGAATGATGCATTTGGCGGCTATCAAAACACGATTAATTTTGTTCGCTCGAGCGCAACTCAGGTCGCGTTGCCGGTTCGATTCGATCCGTCGACTGACTATTCAGATCTGACCAATCATGAAACGGTCGCTTCCCTGATTGAGTATGCGGAGGAGAATGAGGTCTATGTATTGTGTTGGGGCCCTTTGACAGAACCCGCAATTGCAGTGAAGCACTGTCTCGATACTCAAAACTGGAAGGCGCTTGAGCATATGACCTTTATGGGGCACTGGACGATGTCATTTATTGCGCAAGGGACGCCGGAAACGCCATATGCCGTGGCCAACTGCAAAGACGATGCCCAGGCCTGTCGTTTTATTCACGACCAGGCAAGGCTGCATCAAGAAATTAAATACATAGAGTTGGGATCAGTCGGTCAGAAAGGAATTGTCGACGGTTCCGCAGGATTCGTTCGCTTGGAAGCGTTTAATGGAAGTCGACTTGGGCAGATCTATTTGCACGCGAAACGCTATGGTGATAAGCCGGATATGTCCGATGGCTCAACCTTTTGGCTATTGACTGAGGCGTTCGGAGTTACCCTCGAGGACTATCCGCATGATGGGACGTTGACTCAGGAAATCGAAGTATCCAATCGCGACAAGTTTCATGCAAATGCCCATGCGATCCTCGATGACCTTCTCTTGCGCTCCAATACAGCTGCCGAGGCAAAGAGTCCGTTTCCTGAGTCTTTTATTGCAGATCACTTCACCTACGTGTTTCAGTTTCTGGACGAACGGTATTACATGCATGCTCCCTACGATTTCAGCTACCAGTTTTTTGATAAACAGGATCGCGTTGTCAGAACAGGCTCACTCAAAGCCGGTAAATACCAACTGGATCTTTCGGATCTCAAGCAGGGTGATTATAACGTTCAGGTCCGTAGTGGCGGGGTCACTCAGTACTTCGGCCTCGAAAAAGAGTAGCCCCATTTATCAAACTATATTAAAACTTTAGACCTATCCATAAAATGAAATTACGAATCCTACTCCTAATACTCATGAGCACGTCTTTATCTTCCTTTGGTAGTGATTGGCAGCCCGCAGAACATACCATGCTCACGCCTTGGGGCGAAAAAGTCACCCCAAAGAATGCGTGGCGAGAATATCCTCGGCCTCAGATGGTTCGCGATAATTGGACGAACCTCAATGGACTCTGGCAATATGCGGTAACAGCCAACACAGCGGCTAAGCCTGCACAGATGAAGGGTGACATCCTAATTCCGTTTGCTCTGGAGACTCCGCTTTCAGGGGTGGGACGTCGCCTCGAACCCAATGAAGTCATCTGGTATCAGCATGACTTCTCATTGAAGTCGTTACCGAAAGGGCGGCTCTTGCTCAATTTTGAAGGCGTTGACTACAAATGTATGGTATGGATAAATGGTAAGATGGTTGGTGATCACGTGGGTGGAAATTTGCCTTTCTCGTTTGATGTCACCGATCAAATTCGCAAAGGGAAGAATACACTTGAGCTTCGCGTGATGGATGGGACCGATGATCCCGATCTGTATCAATTGCGTGGCAAACAGAAGCGTGACAATAGCGGTATCTGGTATACGCCGTCTTCAGGCATATGGGCTACGGTCTGGCTGGAGGAAGTTTCTGACACTTATATTGAGCGACTTGAAGTGTTGGCTGATATGCACGGCCAACTCAAAGCCAAGGCGCATGTCGGTGGGACGTCTCAGGAAGTGCAGTTGAGTGTGACTATTTCCGAGGGTGGTAAAAGGATCCAGAGGAAAAATGGCTATCAAAACACGGTCTCTCTTAGTGTGCGCGATGCAGAGCTCTGGTCACCTAACACACCTCACTTATACGACCTGGAATTCGTGTTACTCGACGATGAAGGAAAGGTGCTGGACCAGGTCGAGTCCTATATAGGTTTCCGTAGTGTGGGTAAGGAAGTTGATGATAACGGTAACTGGCAGTTTACGCTCAACGGTAATAAGATCTTTCACTGGGGACCGCTCGATCAGGGTTGGTGGCCAGGTAGCTTCCTCAATCCGCCGGCAGATGAAGCGATCGTTTGGGAGATGAATTTTTTAAAGGCAGCCGGATTCAACATGATTCGGAAACACAAGAAGGCCGAACCACGTCGCTACTATTATCACGCTGATCAGATCGGTCTGCTTATTTGGCAGGACCAGACTTCTGGAGGAGCGGGCCCGAATGAATGGCCCAAGTGGAAAAAACTCCGTGCCGTCCAAGACGATTATGAGCCCAGGAATGATCGTTGGTGGGCTTCTGAGGAAGATGCCCTGGAAGCGGATTGGCCAGCCTGGGCTCACGAGCTCTATTTGGCTGAGTTAAAGAGCATGATCGATACGCTTTACAATCATCCATCCGTCGTCGTCTGGACCACCTTCAACGAGCGTTGGGGACAACACCGCAGTACGGAAGTAGGAGAGTGGGTGAAAGCTTACGATCCTTCGCGTCATTTGAATATAGCTAGTGGCGGTAATTTCTTCCCGGTAACTGACATTGCCGATGAGCACGATTACCCGGATCCAACCTTCCCGTTGGCGTTTCCCGTCTACGACGATTTTATCAAAGTCATCGGTGAATTCGGCGGTCACGGTTGGCCCGTGGAGGGACACCTCTGGGATTTGGAGAAACGGAACTGGGGCTACGGTGGTTTACCGCAAAGTATAGAGGAGTATGAAGAGCGCTACCGACGCACGGCCAACATTCTCGGTGAGTTTAAGAAAAAAGGTATCACAGCCGGTGTTTATACTCAGACTACGGATGTGGAAGGTGAGATCAATGGCCTTATAACCTATGATCGTAAGGTCATGAAGATGACTCCGGCACAGCTTCGCGAAATTCATAAGAACGCTGGTTTACTTGATTGATAGAGTGGGTTTACATTCGAGCTAAATACCTCGAGTATACACAGTCTGGCCTGAAAGAGGTCCAGTAATTCTAGTTATTCATTCCATTCCATGAGAGCCTACTTGTTTCCGTTTTTCTGTCTTCTAGCAGCCGCTTGTGTTGCCTCAGCTCAGGCCCAACCGGATCACATCATAGTGGTCATCGCTGATGATCATAGTGCCCACGATTCCACGCCCTATGGAAGCGCTATCGTTGATACTCCGCATATGCAGGAGTTGGCGGACGAGGGGATGGTTTTTGATCGTGCCTACGTAGCTTCACCTTCCTGCGCTCCTAGCAGAGCCGCTTTGCTGACAGGACTGATGCCCGCTCGTAATGGAGCGATGCGCAATCATAGCTATCCCAATTCGGGAACCCATTATTTGACTGCGGATCTGCAGGATGCGGGTTACCATGTCGCGGCTTTCGGCAAGGTGGGGCACGGTAAAAAGGGAGCTGAATTAGCAGGGTTTGACTACTACAACTCGGCGTTCCTTGCCGATCCGAATTTTCTTAATCGGTCCGATGGGCAAGCCTACAACGGCAAGAGTCTCCAGGCTGTTCGTCGATACATGGAGGATAAGAGCCAGGAAGAATCGTTATGTCTGTTTCTGGGAATCAATGATCCCCACAAGCCGTGGGACAGCACTCGCAATCGCTACTCGGCGGATGGGAAAAATTTCGACGTTCCGTACTTTGTCGATAGTGAGGCTTTTCGAGGTGAGTTATCAACCTATTACAATGAGGTCGACCATGTGGATCATCTGATCGGAGAATTCAGGGCAATGGCAAAGGAGATTCTGGGGGATAATGTTCTGTTTGTTTATACGGCTGATCATGGCGCAGCCTTGCCATTCGGGAAATGGACATTGTTCGAGGCGGGGATTCGATCACCGTTTATTTTCAGTTGGCAGGGTAAAATCCAGGCTGGGACACGAAGTGTTGCTATGGTGTCGTGGATCGATCTGTTGCCTACCTTGATTGGTCTTGGTGGCGGTTCAATGCCGGAGGGAATCGACGGTCGTTCGTTTGCTTCCGTATTGATGGGAAAGAAAGATACTCACCGCGAATGGATATTCGCCTCGCATGTGGGGGACGGGCAGCAGAATTATTCGCCGAGTCGTTCAGTAAGTGACGGTAAATGGAAATATATACGGTATCTGGATGACGAATACATGTTCACCACTCATCAAGATCTCAATAACAATAAAAGTTTCACGCGGTTCCACCCCGAATGGGTCGCGATCGCAGAGGCTGGTCACGCGGGTGCTCAGGATATACTGAGTCGTTATTATCTGCCAGCCAAAGAACACCTCTACGACTTAGAGTCTGACCCTTTCGAGGAGCGGAATTTAGCTGACGATGTAAGGGTTCGGGAGGTCAAAGCGCGCTTGAGTCGGGTGATGGATGACTGGATGAAAGATCAAGGTGATGATGGCGTCGACGAGGGGTCCAGTTTTTTCAAACGAGCAGATGCTCGCTACCCGTGGGGCAGTCACGATTTTTAAGGATCAGCAGATGATTTCAAAATGCCGTACGCTATACTCTGGATCTATAAACGATCTCAGCTTTACTCACTAGCGTCCAGTTAAAGGTCATTGAAAGTCAACTGGTTACAAATATCATTCT
>CALGUT010000098.1 GCA_937920335.1 uncultured Opitutales bacterium | reverse complement strand
AGAAGGATTACTGGATTGGTTTATATCGTTTCAAACCCGAATCAGCGTGGTGTAAAAATAGGAATGACCACCAAGACGATCGAACAGAGACTAAAGTCCCTCAATTCTACTGGAGTCCCTGGTTCATTTGTTCCGATAGCGATTTTCCCTTCTGACAAACCAAAGGAGGAGGAAAAGCGGATTCACAAGAAAATTGAAAAATACCGAATCGAAAAGGAGCACTTTGAATTGGACCCTTTGGATGCAGTTCTAAAAGCCTACAGAAGTCTCAACAGAAAAACAAAGCCGATCTTCTTCGATTCGGTAGACGAGAAAAAATTCATTCTCCATTTGGAAAAGGCTAAAATTGATATGCAGATCAAATTGCAGGGAAAAAAATCTAAATAAGCTGAATTGGTGTTATTGGCCCCCTCAAAACTTCAACTCCACCACCAGCATTCGATGATCCGATGCTTTCGGGTCCCCATGGTCAAACACGCTCGCCTTCACCCGAGCTTCATCGTCGATCGATTCTGAAACAAGTATCTGACCTCGCACGCCTTGAAACTCATGGCGAGTGTCAGTAGGTAGATCTGCGCTCGACTTCCTCAAGACCAAGGCCTCCTAAGAAGTCGAGTCCGGTCATGGCTTCGATATGACGAATCGACACCCGTTGTTCTTTTATATCTCCATGTGCGCTCTGGTGGTGGGGCATTAGATACGCCTCCCAAGTTGGTTGGTCAGTGTTGTCTTCCCAGATCACAATTTGGAAAAACATTGGCGCAACATGAACACCGTTTCCAATTATGTCATACGTGCCAGGTCCAAAGATGGGGCCAGCGAAAACCCACAGTTCATCCTTTGTCTCAAGAAGATCTCTAATCCTGGCTTCAATATCAAACCATACCCCACCTGATCCATTAAAAGCGTTGTGATGCTGGGGGGTCAGGTTCGTATGATAGTTTACTTCCTCGACCGTTATTGCTTCGTCCCGATCATCTCCAGCTTCAACTCGTCCATCACGATCGGCGTCCAAGACCTTTCCGTCTTCATCTCGATCACCACCGCTGATCATAAAAGGGGCTAAGTGCCCTCTAGCGTAGTTGCGAGTCGGATCAGCAAATACGCCTCTATAATCTCTTTCGCGTGGTTCATCATTTCGGTCTGGGTCGTTGCGATAGGTTGACCAGCGGCCTGTCCGTTTGGGCGTCCTGCGATAATCGTGAGTCAGATGATAGGCCACCCAGCGGGGAGCCTTCCGTGCTGCGTCATAGTCAAGCACGTAAGCATTTCTAACTAGGAGGTTGTCCTGCGAAGGAAGGTCCCCATAGACGTGCTCTTCGATTAGTTGTTGATCAGTCGATTGGCCTGCAAGGGTAGTTGCTATTACTAGTATTATGAGGGGGACAGCTTTTCTCATGAAGACTAGTTAGCGTATTGAGTGAAAGCGAATCAAACGATAAGTTTCTTGAGATTGAATAGAGCCCATGCTCACAACACACACATCCAATTCTGAGTTGATCAAGATTACTGACTGTCCCAATCTTGCATATGGAATGGGTTGGAATAGAGGTCTACAAAATTGAGCATCTACACGAAAGTTAATCAATACGCTCTAGCCGCGATTTGTTTCTTCGCCGGTGTCGCTACGACCTTCGTTGGGTTCTGGGACTTACGCAAAATCACTACTCCCGGAAGAGAGACTGAGTATATGGACTACATCGCTATGGTTGGCGTTACCTCTCTTGGTCTAGCCATGTTGGCCTTATGCTTCCTGCTTCTATTTCCAAAGAACTGGGCTGGGTTCGTAGCGATAACATTTATTGGTGTGGCAGTAGTCGCCTTCACCATCGGCGCTTTCCATACCAACGTGTTCTTTGGAGTGTTTATGGTGATAGCTCTTCTTCTAATAATCTTTATCAATCTCAGAACCACCGAAACTAAGTCATGAGCAAAGCCTTAGAGGAACAATATGAAAGAATTGAAACCTTACTTCGGATTCATAGGTGTGAAACCGCTGCGTTGCTTCATGAGATTGTCGACATTTCAGCTCATGTCAGAATCCTTATGAAAACCGCTGTGACCGATCCTAAAGTGCCCATCGGCATGGTGGACTGCCCCGACGTATATCTGCGTTTTTTAGATAATCGAAAGCAATTTCTTCAGAAGGATTTAGAAGATCTGGAAAAACTAGATCCTAGTCGAGCGGCACGCTTTCAGGAAATTATTAACGAGCGCGGCAATGAGTTCGGATATGAGTCTTAGAACGGATGCATAATTATACCAAGTTGGTTCGATATGCCTTAGCGACCCTGCTGTTCGCCGCCTCTATCTTTGGACTAACTTGGTCGATCAGTGAGTTTTATGTTTCAAAAGAAGATTTCTACTACGAATACGGACGAGACATAACCTGGGCGGAGTTCATGAATCGGTGGATCATTGGAATAATTTCACTGGCTGCTATTGGGACCGGAGCCTATCTATGGACTCTCAATCGCTGGGCCTTGAGCGCCACTGTATTTCTAGTTGCACTCTTAGTAGGCTGCCGTGCGTCTGTAGTTTTTCGCCACCGTGTCGACGAAATGCTGCTGGTCGTATCGTTGCCGTTGATTATTCTCTACACTATCTACGAGTATCGCAGACGGAAATAATCACTTCCCCCAATAGAGTGCTTCAAATGGCTTCTCTAGGTTAAACGTATAAACATCATCAATGTGAGTTGTCACAAACATGATTGGGTAGTCCTTAGTTGGAAGCCTAACGCTCCAGCCGGTAGGTAGATGTTCGATACGAGAGGATAAGAGTGCTCCTGTATCGGAGTATATGTAGGCCATATCAAACAACCCCCTTTCAGCCGCATTCAGGATCAAGTGAAACACCTGCTCCCCGTCTACTTCTTCCTGCACAGACTCTGGGCGTTGTTTATGGAGAGAATACGCACCCTCCAGAGCCGTCTGAGCGTCTATACGCCTTTTCGTTGCTTCATCTTGATCGCGACTCCCATGAGGCATTTTTAAGGCCATAAGCTCAATGGTGAGGTCGTTCAGCGTTAACTCTGCAACAGAACCTCTGAGAGCCCATTGTTCTCTCACAATATCTAGCGCCTTATCCTCATCAGCTTTTAAAGACTGTGATGCAGAAAGAAGAACAAAGATTAGAACAACCCGAATCATTGATTTCATTTAGGGAAGATTATCGCCGGTCCGCAAGCAATCAGGACTGTAATACGGTTGAATTTAGAGTGAAACATACTCAACCTACATACCATGTATTTGCTACCGACCAAACGGGCGATAAGCGTCTTTCTTCTGACCGTTGCATTCTCAACAGTATCGGTCAGCGAAGCGGTTACTGTGAGAGACTATTGCACAAGGTTGGATAACGTCGGTAAAGGAGCATTAATCGCAGGGTATATTGATGGCTTCCGCGATAGGCTACAGGCGCGAACAAACGAACACGGGAAACCAAAGTCACTGGATAAGGTGTTATTTGATTTAGAGTTTCTGGAATTTGTAGAGGAATTGTTTCCGAGCGATCCCCAAATCGTAATGGAGATAGAAGTGGGCTCCAAGGGTCTCTTCGAGTTGCTTGTTATCCTAGAAGACTTCAACAGAGATGGCAAAGGTGATGCTAGTGTTGATCAAGTGATTGTGGAATACATTACTAGTGAGTTTGAGCATTATCAGAAACAAGTCGGCGAATAGCTTTCGAGTTCCTAGCGAGACGGTGACCTTCGATGGTCGCACGGTCATCAGGTTTATGCTAAATTCCGAAGATGGAAATTTTGAGAAGGAATAACCACCCCACTAAATCAGTTGTCCTAGTAAGTCGCCACAGAATTCTGCTCGAAGGGCTGAGGGCCATGGCGAAAGAATGTCGAT
>CALGUT010000097.1 GCA_937920335.1 uncultured Opitutales bacterium | reverse complement strand
ATAGATTAGGGTGACGTCTAAATCCTTAAACCTTTTAGATAACACTGTTTTTCCTGCTTTCAATAAGCATAGCTTTTAGCCCTGATTACCAGGGCTGGTTTGGCTAAACCTGGGCTATGGAAAGGTGGGAAATAGTTCCAACTGCCAAGCGGAGATAGCGGCGTTGAGTTGGGGTATATTACCCGATCGTAGATTCGGGGTTTGGGCTGTGATTTCTCGAATGTTGCAAGTGCCTGTAGTGCAGGAACTAGCCGAAAATAGACTGATTTGGCATGGTCTATGCATTATGTATTTGTAGTTTAAATACGTAAATGGAAGGAGAAGGAAATGAAAAAACTAATTACACTAATAGCTGTGTCTAGCGTGATGTTCACCGGAGCAGCTTTTGCTCAAGAGCATACACCTGTCAGAGCTCAAGACGGAACTCGTGCAGAAGAGTTCGGTGTGCCGCTTCGATTAAGGGAAGATCAGAATATTCAAGAATGTGTGGGTTCCTATCGGGAAGCTAGAGAAGCGTTCAGGAGCGAAATGTTGCAGTTGAGGCAACGCTTAGCAGTTGCTGCTGATGCAGATAAAACAGCGATCAAAGAACAAATCCGCCAACAACTGAGAGCTCACCGTGACGAGCAAGCTGAGTTCCGGAGCAAGCTGAGAGGCATGATGCGCGAAATGCGCGAACAACGTGTGCGTGGTGCCGCTGGTAATGGTAAAAGTTAGCGAGCATGCATTCAGGTCCTAATCGGATCTATCAAAGAGACGGTTCATACTGTGGGCCGCCTCTTTTTTTATCCTACAATTTGCCGCTTTTTTCTGCTTAGCTTGGTTAACTGGTTCATCCGATTAAAGATGATCTCGTTCGAATCCGTCCTGTGAGGCACTATGACCACAGTCGTTGCGGTTATGTCTTAAAGTTACAAGATTCATGGGCACGTTTGATTGGCTGGTTAAAACGGTAGTACCGCGGGGACAGACAGCGTAAATAGGTACAGTGGCCTTGAATTAATCATTCGAATAGTATCAATGATTCGACTAGGCAAAGGCTGTTGGGCAAAACCGCATTTAGGTCAGGTGCCGTGTCGTAATTGGGAAATTTGTTGCGCCTAGCGCAACGTCTGGAATGGTCTACCGGTCTTCATCTGTATTTAACCCCGAGCATCCCATATCAACTTTCAAGAGTTGTTTACTGATTCGTTTATGCGCCGTCTGATTATCTGTTGCGATGGAAGCTGGCATCGCCTCGCTTCGAAATATCCGACCAATGTCGTGAAGCTGGCGCAGGCGGTTAAGCGTCGTGATGGACGACGGATAGCTCAGGTGGTTCACTACGCTGAAGGCGTAGGGGCAGGAAACAAGAGTCGAATTAGTGGTATTCTGGGGCTAGGCTTGGATGAGGATATACGCGAGGCCTACACGTTCCTCGCACTCAACTATGAGCCGGGAGATGAAGTGTTTCTCTTTGGTTTTAGCCGCGGTGCCTACACGGTAAGGAGCCTTGCCGGCTTGATCCATTGTTGTGGGCTCGTGGGTCGAAAGCATATGCGGTCCATTCCAGAGGCCTTTGAATTGTATAGGGACCGTTCAGTAAGTCCTGGGTCGGTCAAGGCGCGCCGTTTTCGCATAGATCATGGCGATCGAATTCCGATCAAAGTTCTCGGTTGTTGGGACACCGTGGGGGCCTTGGGTTTTCCGATCCAGATTCCTGGAATCTCAGTCGACAAACTATTTAACCAACGATTTGCCTTTCATGACACCCGGATAAATCCATCGGTTGAATTCGCGTTCCAGGCGAAAGCGATCGATGAAATGCGCGCCGTGTTTGAGGTGACGCCGATGGCGGCGGGGGCGCGACGTGGTCAAGTCATTGAAGAGGCCTGGTTTCCGGGGAATCATAGCTGTATCGGGGGAGGGCGAAAGCCAGTAGCTCCTTTATCCAATAGATGTCTCCTGTGGATGCTCGAACGTTTGAAAGCCCATGACATTGGTTTTGCTACTGATATGGATCGGGTAGAAGGAGGGGTAGTGGAAAATCACCGTATTCGTTTTGATAATACTCAAAAAGGGTTTTACCGATTAGCGAAACTCAAACAACGTGTGATCACTGGCACTTTTGATAAGCTTGATATTTCAGTGAAAACACGTTGGCGCGACTGTTCGTCTTATCGCCCGGCGAATCTCAGTCGACGGTTCCGTACCCGGTTAGATCAGTGGGAAGAGGATACATGACCCGCTATGAACTGAACCTGTCGTCTCAGGCGATAACCCAATCCGTTAAGAAATTATGAAGGGAAAAGATTCTGTTAGTCGTCTTGAAGATACTCCGCCGTTGGTGTGCGCCCATGGTTCGATGATGAGACAATCCATGTTTCAACCTCAGTTGGAACGATTAGGAGCTTGTTGCTCTGTAATCACCTACGACAATGTCACGTGGACGAATCCTGATAAGCGCGTGTCCATAGACGACTTAGTCGAAGATTGCCGAACGCAGATGGATGCCCATGGATTAGATCGCTGTATCCTGTTAGGGATGTCTATGGGCGGCCATATGGCACTGGAGTTCGCGCTCAAATACCCTGAGCGACTCAAGGCGCTAATTCTGACGGGTGCGGGAGCCGTCGCGTTTCCTCAGTTTGTGCAAGATATTACCAGCGAGAGCTTTTCTGAATTGGATATGGACGGATTAGTTCCTCGTAGCTGGGCCGAACGGACAGCCAAGGTAGTGTTTGGAGGGTCTACGTTTGAAAGTAATTCGGCGCTCATTGCCCATTGGATTGATCAGTGGACGAAAGAACCTGCTCGAGCGGTTTATCATCAAGGCATGACTTGGATACATAAACGCGACCTCTTGGAGGAGTCACGGTCTCTAACAATGCCGGTGCTTACCATTCAAGGAGCGGAGGAAACGGCTTATGTAAATGAATGGGTCGATCCGATGCTTGAAGCGGTCCCCGATATTCGTTCAGTCGTGATTCCTGAGGCAGGGCATTTCGTGAATATCGAACAGTCGGATGCATTTAACCAAGCGATAGCGCAATTCTTGGTTTCACTGTAGGTGTAAGGTTCGCAGAACGATAGATTTCAGTATCGCCGGTGCCCTAACGCGTGGGGGACCTTCCAGATTATAGTCGCTATTCCGAGCACGTTTATCAGCATGGAGCTGATGAAGACGGAAGTACCGAATGACCAGCCTGGTATGCGTGATGCGGTTTCCGCAGCGGTTGCGGCCAGCAAGCCGATGTATGAACCGGCCAATAGGCGTGTTGTCGGGCCCACCCAGGCCTTCTAAGCAATACCGGAATGTAGCCGGCGACCAGAGTCAGTAAGCTAAGGAGCGCTAGCCAGTGGAAGACCCCAAAGGTGCCTTTTAGCTCATAGATCATTAGAGCGCTCGCATTCAGGAGTAACATGGCCCAGAAATAGCCTCTTCCCAGCCATTTGTGTCGAAGAGTTCCTTTGCGTGTAAGGATGATCCAAGTGCCAAATACGAGTGCGAGTAGGGCCGTTATAAGATGAAACAGACCTATGGGGTGGTGGATGAGGTGGTCGAGCATTGAAGCTACTAACCTTAGGAGAGAGGGGTGTCTGAATCAAGTTGCTTATCTGTATGTCCTTTTTTAATGACTACTGGATGTTTAAGTCTGTGATTCTTTTTCTTACCCTCATTTGTCTTCCTCTTTTTTCTGCCTATCACAAGCTGCCGAGTTTTCACTCTGTTGAAATTGATTCGGACTTGGAGATCGGTTACGGAGTAGTGCTGGCTGATATGAATGGAGATGGGTTGCAGGATATCGTATTGGCTGATAAAAAGCAGTTTGTCTGGTATCAAAATCCCTATTGGGAAAAGCATATCATGGTCGAGAACTTGACCGAAAGAGACAATGTGAGTATTGCAGCGCGAGACCTTGATGGGGATGGAAAAGCGGAGATTGCTGTTGGGGCTCAGTGGAATCCTGGTGAAACGTCGAATGAAACGATGAGTGGGAGTATCCATTACCTGATACCGCCTGTCGACCGAACTCAGTTGTGGACACCTGTTAAACTGCCACATGAACCGACGACTCATCGCATGTTATGGTTGGAAACCGCATCAGGTAAA
This sequence comes from uncultured Opitutales bacterium, assembly GCA_937920335.1. Taxonomy (GTDB): domain Bacteria; phylum Verrucomicrobiota; class Verrucomicrobiia; order Opitutales; family UBA2995; genus UBA2995. The sequence continues at coordinate 1,385 of CALGUT010000097.1, read as the reverse complement.
TTCAACCTCGTGGTGCTCCCTCTGCATGGTCGTGGCAACAAAGGAGGGGTAGGAGCGGGTGTAAACATAATTGCATACCGGAAACCAGAGGATCCTCGGGACCCTTGGGAGACCAGTTTGTTGAGTGATCATTTGCACAAGACTCATAATCTGGAGGTTACGTCCGCCATTCCCGGTTCTAAAGGAAAAGAAGAGGTATTAATCGCAGGTGAAGAAGGCGGCTACCGGTATAGCCAGTCAGGTGAGTCCTGGTTGGGAGTTCAGGTGATTGGGCAGGGTGAACGATCGGAAGGATTTGTGGGGGCCGGTGAGGTGCGCGCGGGAACGCTGCCCGGGGGAGAGTTTTTTATCACAACCGTTGAGCCGATGCATGGTAATCAGTTGGCGAGTTACCGGCTACCTTCAAAAGACGCAGCGCAGAAACTTGGAATAAGAAACGTGATATTTGAAGACATGCTAGAAGGGCATGCGATTGCGACGGGCGATCTTCTGGGGGTGGGGTCTGATCAAATTGTGGCTGGTTGGAGAGGCAATCGCAAGAATCCTGAAAAAATCGGGATTAAGCTGTTTATACCCCAGGACGGAAAGGGTGACGAATGGACATCCGTAGACGTTGATTCAGCCGGTATGGCCTGCGAAGATTTGAAACTGGGCGACCTCAATGGAGACGGGAAATTGGATATCGTGGCATGTGGGCGGGGTACTCAGAATTTACGTATCTACTTCAATACTACGCCTTAGTAGTCGGCACCGGTCAGGCTGTTTAAGACTGAGTGTTGCCATTCGTTCATCTGGTCTTTCAAGGTCGATGTGATAGCCGGTAAGTCGGTCGAGAGATCAGTCGTTTCATAGGGGTCATTTACGATGTCGAACAACTCGATTCCGCTGTCTTTTCCTCCGTCGATCACCAGCTTATACCGGTCGCTCAAAACGGTTCTTGCTCCCTGGTAGTCAGTTTCTCTGATCTCCGGGTGACGGTAATTGGTAAACGAGCGGGTGTATTTCCCATTCATCATCTTCACTAGAGGAGTGGTGCCATCTTGGAGTTCAGGGGCGATATAGGGCTCGCGGTCGACCGCCAGTTCAGCCCGTGTATCGTACTCCCAGAAGAAGATGGGATTGTCTCGTTCTTTCATGTTGGATTCCAGCAAAGGCAGTAGGTTGATCCCGTCAATAGGGCGATCGGGTAGTGGCTGTTGGGTGATTGCTGCAAGTGTCGGGAGCAGGTCACTGGTCACCGTATTCAAAGATGAAACACGAGGCTTTGGAATCGCTGCCGGCCATTCAATAACTCCGGGAACTCTTACACCCCCTTCATATACCGAGCCCTTGAGCTCGCGAAACGGATTGGTGGCCCCATTTCCGCTGGCAGGCACGCCGTTGTC
>CALGUT010000096.1 GCA_937920335.1 uncultured Opitutales bacterium | reverse complement strand
TGAACAATCAGATATATGAGGTCTTGCATGCCAAATCCCCGATCTTCGAGATCATCCACTATGCGATCCACGTCTGGTCGATCACTAAATTCAAGCGTCCGGCCCATTGAATAAGCGAGTAGTTTTTCTGTCAGGCATTTTGCGAATTGATCCTTTCTGCTCGAAAGAATTTCTTTCAACTCGTTTGCGTCTTGAAAAGTGGTTCCGTTGGGTAAGCGACCCGATGAATCGATGAGAGGGCCATCGCTGCTCGGGCGCGGATACCGATCCCTCCAACCACCGATCGGATCATAGTTCTCCAGTGCGAATCCTAATGGGTCAATTTTTCGATGACACTCGTAGCAGGTTTCAACTTTGCGGTGTTTGTCGAGTTGATCACGTATCGTTGTAGCTCCTCGTATGTCGGGTTCCAAGGGTTCGATATCGGGTGGAGGAGGAGCTGGTTGAGAGCCCAGAATATTCTCTAAAACCCATATGCCACGTATGACGGGGGAGGTATCAATACCATTGGCACTTGCAGTTAAAATGCTGGCTTGTCCGAGCAATCCGCCGCGGTGAGGATTCGATTTCACAGAAACCTTTTGAAATTCAGGGCCATGGATGCCTTCAATTTCATACAAGCGGGCGAGGCCACCGTCGATAAACGTTATTTCAGAATCGAGAAACTCAGTGACCGGTCGATTGTTCTTTAATACGTAGTCGAAAAAGTGCTGGGTCTCTAATTTCATAGAGTTCTCTAACCCGTCAACATAGTAGGTTTTGAAGTCTTTGTCGCTCGGTGGCATGGTGCCAATTTTGTAGAGTTCTAACCAGCGGGCTGTAAATTGCTCAGTGAACGCTTTTGCTTTCGGATCCTGCAGCATCCGGCGGGTTTGTTGCTCGAGCACCGCAGGCTGAGTTAATTGTCCCGTGTCCGCTAGTTTTCGCAATTCCTGATCAGGTTGGGTTGACCACAGGAAATAGCTAAGCCGTGAGGCGAGGGCATAGCTGTCGAGTTCACCTTCAGGCTCTTGTAGATAGAGAAAATCGGGTGAACACAAAATAGCGCGAAAACCAATCTTGAGAGCTTCAAAGGCGTTTCGTCCCGTCTGGTATTCAGATTGCACGAGTTGGAGCAGGATATTCAGTTTTGCACTAGAAACCGGTTTTCTAAACGCCGCAGTGGCGAAGCGTTTAAGGATGGGTTCCGCATGTTTCATGCTCGGTGCGAAAGCACCGAAAAGCGGTCGGTGACTCGGAGGTGGCCAACTTTCGTGAAATGGACCCTCCAGCTTTATTTCATATACGCGAATCCGAGGTCCGTTGTAGCCTCTATAGAATGCCGCCCAGCCTTCTCTTTGGTTAAACTTTCTGGAAGTCCCATTCGTCGAAAGAACCTCGCCGACTTCGGTAGCGATCTTTTTTTCTTCAGCATCGATTCTACGAGCTTCGGCTTCTTCGATGGGGTAAGGATAAATGCCATCTCCCGGTACTGTCCAATTGTGGATAAAGTCTTGGAAGTCATCTGGGAAATTTTGAACCAATATTTTCCGAATCGGTTTAACCCGGTTGGGCCCATTAGGGAATGTTAATCGGGGCTGGAATCCTTTATCGAGCCATATGCGTGTTTCGTACCATTCGGGATTATTGTCGGCAATTACGAATTCAGCGACCTTGCGGTCTGATGAGGTTCGTAATCCAAGTTCCCCATACTCTCGGGACCCCGCGATGACATCTACTCTCAAGGGCTCCTCTTTTCGTGTACCGACGATTTCTTCTGGGTAGGGGTAGTCGCGGTTAATGGCATCGGCTCTAAATTTGAGGGTATAGTATCCACTTTCGGGTACTCCTTTCTCAAGAGCCTCTATCCACATGAATCCGTCCTGATCGGTGGTATTCTTCCGAATGTGCTGGTACTGGCCGTCGACGTCTTTGCCGTCCCTGCGGTTGCTTGGCGTGTAGAACGGTGCCGTAAACGCATAGTTTTGAATTGTTGGTTTCTCAATAAATTGTGTTGCCTGTTCTATGTAAATCTCCGCTGCATCCAGATAACCTTGGAGCAAAAAGTCTGACGTAATGAGAGCGGCACCGATATTGTTGAAGTTCTCCTCCGTTTCATCCGGAGGAAATGATTCTGTCGGGTCCGCCAGCAAAGGTTGTAGTCGGAGCAGATCTCTAACCGTGCGGTTATATTCGATGCGATTTAGACGTCGTAATACCGTCTTTCTGTCGGTGCTCTTATGATGGGCATAGGCCTCGGCCAGTTCCACGGTTATCCAGTCTACGACGGCCTGACGTTCATCTGCAGAAGGTTGGTCTTCGTCTTCTGGAGGCATATCGCCGAGATTCAGCAGATCGGCAATATCTTGCCATAGCGTAATGGAATCAAAATCGAGAAAATCGTTTTGCAGGGTGTCATACCGACGGTCGGCTTTTTGTTTTTCGGGTCCGTGACATTGGATACAATAGGTGTCAAGAAACGGTTGGACCGTGTCGTGGTAGTCACTGGAGCTAGCTGGAGTCGCTGCTCCGATTTTAAGGAAGCTCAGACAAACCAGGATGGCGGCATAGAACAGTTTCATGCAACTTCGAGTCCAGTGAGTGTGCCGTTGCCGTTGTTGAAATGATCCACCTCCACGCCAAAACGCTGAAGCATGGATCCATATAAATTACAAAGAGGGACTCGTTTCTGTTTTTCCTCGGGATAAACCTTGTGTTCGCCGTGCTTGAATCCGCCGCCGGCGAGGAGGACGGGCAAGTTTTTGTTCGAGTGCGAACTACCGTTGCCCATGCCGCTTCCCATCAATATCATAGTACGATCGAACAGCGTTTGACCGTCTGGTTCCTGAATGGATTTCAGGCGATCCAGAAAACGCCCCATTTGTTCAACTTGGTATTTTTCAATCACTAGCAGCCCCTGACGCAGCTTTTCAGCCTTACCGTGATGGGAAAATCCGTGATAGCTTCCGCTCAGGCCCAGATCGGCTGTATCGATCGACCCCGGGATTCCAAGCGAGGCAACGCGCGTGGAATCCGTTTCCAATGCAAGTGCGAGCAGATCGTAAAAGGCCGGTACCGTGTAAGTAAACGAACCTTCGCCGGGTTCATCGATATCAACGATTGGCTTTGGCTTGTGCAACCACTCGCGTGACATACCCAGTTTCTTTTCGATCTCACGAACAGAGTTCAGGTATTCGTCGAGTTTTTCGCGGTCTCTCGATCCAAGCTGTTGGCTTAGGATCTTTGCCTGACTATTGACCGCGTCGAGAATACTTTCATTCACATCGTAAGCAGACTGCTGTTTGGCTAAAAGCGCTGGATCGTCCTGGACAAATAGCGCGCGAAACAGGTCACGTGCCTTCGTCACGGGCGGTACGTTAACGCCGTTGCGCGTCCACGACAATTTACACTTTAAATCACCATCTGCTTTTCCGGGAGACATGACGAGAGAGGAAAAACGGGTTCTCGCGCCAACGAATTCGGCGGCTCTCTGATCTACTGATATATTGCCATCCGGCCAATCGGACGCATTCTGGTCTTTGATGCCGCTTAGGAACGCATGAACCGCGCTGTGTCCGCCGGTTACATCATGGTCAAGGTTGGAGAATACGGTAAAATCATTTCGATGTCTGGAGATCGGTTGTAACAGCTCCGAAAGCTGGTAGTCTTTTCCTTCTCCTACGGGAAAGAAGCTGTCTGGCATTAACCCCAAAGGATTTCCGATACACACCATCCTTACGGGTGAGCCGACTGCACTGCTGTTTGCGGCGGCTCCTACTGCTCGCTGAGCCATTGGCCCCATGTTTTCCATAAAGGGTAGTGCCATAGCGACACCTGAACCCTTGAGAAAGGTTCTTCTATTAATACGTTTTGATCTCATAGGGTATCCTCACAGTATCGAGCATTAAAAAGTTTAGGGCAACTAGTGAAAGAACTTAATTCGGTGCCCAGAAAAATCGAGAGTATAATTTTTATCCTGAAAGCGTCCCATCAACGCAGAAACGAATAGCTTTTGAAGGAGTATCTGAGCTCCATATACGAATTCAACTCACTTTCGATTTATTCTTGTTGGTGGCGAACAGGGCACCTAGCGTTCCATCCATGTCATTGACTCACGCCGTTCAACAACTCGGAACTGAAACTGCCTTTAAGGTGTTGGCTAAGTCCAAGCAACTCGAAGCTCAAGGCCATGATATCGTGCACCTTGAAATTGGGCAGCCTGATTTTCCTACACCTACGAACATCGCGGAAGCGGGAAAAAAAGCGATAGACGATGGTTGGACAAGCTACGGTCCTACTTGTGGGAATCCTGAGTTTCGGGAAATAATCGCACAGCATGTTTCACGAACTCGGGGGATTTATGTGAAAGGATCGCAGGTGGTGGTCACTCCCGGGGGGAAACCCGTTATGTTTTACGCAATTTTGGCGTTGGTGGAAAAGGGCGATGAAGTGGTGTACCCAGATCCTGGATTCCCGATTTACAAATCTCTAATCGATTTTGCCGGAGGAAAGGCTGTGCCGCTGCCGCTTTTGGAAACGAACGATTTTAGTTTCGACGTGGATAAGCTCGAAGGGCTCATATCCGACAACACTAAACTACTGATTCTAAACTCCCCCCAAAATCCAACCGGCGGGGTGTTAAAGAAAGCTGATCTTGAAACGATCGCTGCGCTGTGTGTAAAACACGATGTGGTAATACTGACGGATGAGATCTACAGTGAACTGCTCTACGACGACTCTTTTGAATCCATCACTCAGTTTGATGGTGTCCCGGAGCGATCGATAATCCTGGACGGATTCTCAAAGACGTATTCCATGACGGGCTGGCGTTTGGGCTATGGAGTCTTTCCCGAGTGGTTGGTTGATTCGATCGAAACACTAATGGTAAATAGCAATTCTTGTACGGCTTCATTTACCCAGATTGCGGGAATAGAAGCACTGACGGGTCCGCAGGACTCGGTGAGACAGATGAGAGACGCGTTTCATAAACGACGGGACTTCTTTATCGATGGGCTCAACAAGATCCCAGGTATATCGTGTCGTATTCCGAAAGGGGCATTTTATGCCTTCGCCAATGTTACTCAATTACCACTTTCATCTAAAGAGCTAGAAGGGCGATTGTTGGAGGAGGCAGGTGTTGCTTGTCTCGCAGGAGATGGATTTGGGGCTCAGGGAAGGGGTTTTATAAGGTTTTCCTATGCTAACTCCATCGAGAATATTGGCGAGGCGTTAAGGCGGCTCGACTTGTTTGTTAGAGCTCTTTGACCGTCTTTAATGAGAAGACTCGAGTCTTGTGACAGTTTGTATTACAATTAATGATACGATAAACGATATGGCTGCAAGTATCCATGCGCCGGTCATGTTCCCCGACTCGACATTGAAATAAACTCCCAAGGGAATGGTTTGGGTTTTTCCGGGTATATTTCCGGCGATCATTAGGGTAGCTCCGAATTCGCCGAGCGAACGGATAAAGCAAAGGAGGAAACTGGCGACGACTCCAGGCTTTGCGAGGGGGATGAGGACTCTCCACAAAAGACCATTCTCTGAAACACCGTCGAGGCGGGCTGAGTCAAGCATGGCAGGGTCTACCTGTTTGAAGGCGGCTCGGAGCGTCATATAGGCGAGCGGAAAAGATATGATCGCTGCAGCAATCACGGCGGCAGGCCATGAGAATATCAGAGAGATTCCGATCGTGTGGAGTAGCTGTCCGATAAATGATTGTTGGCCGAAGATATACAGTAATATGAGACCGATTACGGTGGGTGGCATCGCAACTGGGAGCATCAAGAAAGCATCAAGCGTGTAGAGACCGGCTCTGGTTTTTCCGTTCCTCCACCAAGCAGCGTACAGTCCAAAAAGCATGGCTATTACGGACGCGGCAAGGGCGGTTTTTAAAGAAATCCAAACGGGAGAAAAATCCATTGCGACATATTCGAAGGCAGCGCTGCCTATTCAACAACCTGAAAACCGAGATCTAACCATATTTTTTTTGATAGCGGGTCTCTGAGAATTTCTACAAACGCGGTTGCACTATCTAGGTTGTTTGAAGACTTCAGAATGGCGATAGAGTAACGGATAGGAGGATACATAGCCGGATT
>CALGUT010000095.1 GCA_937920335.1 uncultured Opitutales bacterium | reverse complement strand
TTCCGGGCTGATTCCAACTCGGCGGCAAATTCAGGCCATCCCTCACGGGCTTTCCGCGGCACCCAGTACTCCGCCGGAGTGCCGCCACCCGCCGCCTGGACGAGGCCAATTGGCACGTCCAATTCCTTGTGCAACTCGCGTCCGAAGAAATATCCCGCCGCGGAAAATGATTTCACGCTCTCCGCCGTACATGCGCTCCAACCTTCCTTGCCGGTGGAGGTTAACAGACGGATCCGTGGGTAATTCGCCGCCGCGATTTCCTCCGCCTCGTTCACCACTCCGCCGTAAGGACACCATGGCCCTTTTGCGAGCGACATTTCCATATTCGACTGCCCCGAGCAGATCCACACATCTCCAGCAAGTAAATCAGTGAGCCTTACTTCATTGTTTCCCTTTACAAGGATGTCTTCGATCGGCCCCGCAGAGAAAATAGGTAGAGTCACACTCCACATCTTACCCTGCCCCAATCCCATAGCTTGCCCTATCAATTGATCGCCTACGATGACGATAACATCCTCACCCGGGTCGGCATACCCGGAAATCCTTGTCGGCACATCCCGCTGCAGAACCATCCCACTGCTGAATAAACTCGACAGCCGGATGTCTGCGCTGGCTAGAGATCCAGAGCAAAGGACGAGGAATGAAATGAATAAGCGGGCCAAATTTTTCATGAGGTCTCCTCCAGGGTTTGCTTTGCAACTGTTTCAGTAAATGATTTTAGTTTCATAATTTTATAGGTTCTATCGTTGCACCGGCCAGTCATCCGTACGGAACGGTGATGCCGGAAGACCTGCTCCGTTGACCAGATTGCATTCCGGATTTCCGTCAAACGCATATCGTACCGCGACTGGAGATTCGACCTTTGGATGAGACACGACGACTTGATCAGCGTCGATTCGCGCTCGAGCCGGAAGCCACTGCCGGTCGGTTCCGGTGATCTTGAAACCCGTCAGCTCAACGCCCTTAGCTCGCAAGCCACCGTTCGTATGGGCAAAGGATAGTATGATTTCATTTCCACGAACCTCATGGCCGGTCGGCAGCGGGCCGCTGGTGGCGGGAACTTCCCTGTCGTAGACCTCGCCGAGTGCCCAAAGCGCTAGACGCATACCTACATCCTGTTTGTTGAGGGGATGAATGTTATGGACCTCACCGATGTCGATCGTAACGGCCATCCCTGTATTGGGAAGCCGCAGCGCCTTCAACATGGCTTCTCGAATAAGAGCCCACTCCTTGCCACGATTAATGTTCGGCAACTGAACCCAAGCAAAAGGAAGTTCGGAGCCCCATCTCTCCCGCCAGGCATGAATCAGTTCCGGTAATTGATGTTGATAGAGATCGGCTGTTTCCCAGTAGGCGTTATGCTCACCCTGATACCAGAGTACTCCCCGGATGGCATAAGGAATCAGCGGGTTGATTTTACCGCTGAACAAGCCTCCGGGGGCACCCTGGCGGTGATGTTGGCGCAAGGCACCGGGATAGGGCTGGCGCGGTGGAGGAGCCCCCGCCGCGTTCGCTGCGGTCACCTCTTTTTTCCACTGTTCCATGGCGGCCTCGTGTTCCTTTTCCGCCGCCGGAACATCGAATGCTTGCCATTCATGGAGCAGGGTTTCATAACGCGTTCGGAGTGCCGGAATCCTATTTTGAACTTCGGCCGGAATCCACGACTCGATCGGTACTCCGCCATCCGATGAATTGATTAAGCCCACCGGAACTTTCATTTCCGAATGCACTCTCCGTCCGAAAAAATAGAGCGTACCGGAAAAAGAACCGACGGTTTGGGGAGTGCATACGATCCATTTGCCTTTGGCATCAGGCTGTGGTTTGTTCGCCGGCCCCGAACTCTCAGTAAACATGCGGATTTGCGGCCAATCAGCTGCGATCCGCTCCTGATCGAAATCCTTGCATCCTGACACCCGCATCGCCATATTCGACTGACCTGAACCTAACCATACCTCACCGACCAGTATATCCTCCGCGATCAGGTCGGTTTGTGTTTTGGCAGAGCTCGCCATCAGTTGCCTCGAGTGCTTACTGGGGGGCTCGGGTTCGAGTCTTACTTCCCATTTTCCAGTGGTGTCGGTGATTGTTGATTTTTGCTGTTCGCCAAAAGTAACCGTAACCGTGTCCCCTGGTTCCGCCCATCCCCAAACGGGTATGGCCTTTTCGCTTTGTAAAACAGCATGATCGGAAAACAAGGTCGCTAATTTAAACTCGGAAGCCAAAGCTTGCCGATCGCTCAGTAAGGTGGCTGCGAGTAGTGCAAATAAACTAATTTTTTTTACGATTTTCATAAATCTCTTTCTTATATAATTTTATACGTTTCCGCGGATAACGGATTTTCTTTTTAATTCAACCTTCAGATCTTCGTTTTCATGCAGTGTTATGGCGGTTTTCCATATTCGTGTGTCGTATTCTTTCATGGAGAATTCTGTAAGCCTTAGTTTTCCGTGGATCACCTTCAGTTCGGCAAGAATATCACCTTTTTTTAAATGCGTGATTCGTACGGTTCCCCACGCTTCGCCGGTGGAGAAGAACCACTTCACATTGGAGCCTTCAGGATTACCAAACTGGATTTTTCCCGTAACGGCGGAATAGCTGAACCCGGTCAACGCAAGCACAGCCGCCCACGACGCCATCGCCCGAGCATAATGATGACCGCATTCGGCCTCATCGAAAGGATTACGTTTTTTACCGTCATAGCGGGCCCGCACCGCCTCGATACATCGAAGACCGTCCCTGAGTTCTCCCTCATAGAGCAACCCTATCGCTGCGGTATACTCAAATCCAGTCATCACTTCGTTGCAGTAAGGGAAAGGGCTTTGAGGGCGGTTACCCCTCGGATAGGTTCCCATAAGCAAGCCCGCCTCATCATTAAAGGCGAAGGTTCGCAGATGATTGAAATGGTCACTAAAGGACCGACGGAAATTGTATTTCACAATCGACTTCAAAGTCTTGGACCCCCTCAAACCCGGCCGGACCGACGCCCCGGTAAAAAATCCTTGAATAAGCGAATTCCTATCAGTCAGTAAATCCTTGAAAAAGCAAATTCCTATCAGTCGGCCTAGGATGAGATCATTTGGTCCTGCTTGACGATCCGGAATCCCAGAGCTACTTTCGGCATGAGTTCGAATCCCGGTTCTTTTGGTCAGGATCTTCTCCAACAAATAGAGGACAAACTTCGGGAGAACCCGTCGGAATTGTACGATGATGAGGGGGCTACCAATGCTTGGGATGACTTCGTTCTTCTGCAACACGAGGAACAGCCTGGAATGGCGACGTGGGATGAGATGCAGCTCGAAATCACTGCTTTGATCGATGAAGTGGTGCAGGTACAGGCGTTCATGGAAATTAAGGAATTTTGGATAACTGAGACAAGCGAAGGATTGGGCTTTCAAGTCAAACGACATGAAATGACCCGAGAGCTCGGCGAAATGATCGGAGATCCTGATAAGGCTCAAATGACTAAGCCGATTGTTCGCAAGCTCTGGACAAACTTGATCGAGAAAGCCAAATCTGAGGCAGACAGGCGAGAGGCAGCAGAGGAGGAATTCGAATCTGCAAGAGCGGAACCCAAAATTTTCCTGGAGGAGATTCTCACACCGTTCCTGCGAAGCAAGATGGCCAGATTCAATGCAAATCCTCGAGATACGGCGAGACTTGCTCAGTGGGTTCACGTCTGCGCATCGATCCCCTTCTACTGGCCTCCAGAAGCAGCACCAAGGTTGGAGCTGAAGGAATCAGTAACAGGAAACTCCTTGCTCAAGTTGTCCTACGATGGTGAGCGACTTCAAATCCACTCTCTCTCGGAGCTCAGTGAGCCCGAACTCCTTTTTGAACTAGCTCGATCCTCAGTTAAATTTTGGGAAGATGATCGCCTCAAAAGACTTCGAGCCGCCGGACTGGAGGGGGCGGGTTACGATTTCACCGTCAGGTTCCCGGACCCTATTTCCGATATCCCAACACGATTCTGGTAGCTTGGCTGAGCCTTACCCCTCAATTCCCCGCCAGGCAGCGGGGTTAGCTGTCTTGTCGGCCCATATCCACGACTTTATGCACCCCCTCAAACCCGGCCGGACCGACGCCCCGATAAAAAATCCTTGAATAAGCAAATTCCTATCAATCAGATGCAAAAGACAATCATTGTTGGCGCAGGAGGAGTCGGAAATGTCGTCGTT
>CALGUT010000094.1 GCA_937920335.1 uncultured Opitutales bacterium | reverse complement strand
GTAAAGTTAATCGACTCTTTCTTCTATACATTGTGCGTAGCATAGGACATTTTTAAGTCCTTAGCTACTTCAGCCCCAAAAAATAACAGCCAATTATGAAAACGCTTTCACCTAAACTTCTAATTTTCCTCTCCATCACTGCTGCAACGCTCCTTCTTCAAGGCTGTGGCGGTTCCAAAGAAACGAGCTCTGCGCCTTCAGCGCCGGACACTCCTTCAGCCCCTGCCGCACCTGCTGAAGTAAAAGACGTAGCAGAATCTGCGCCCACAATGGAAAATATGACGACTGCAGTTGTGGATGCCATCCAGACGATCTCCACCAATACCGTAGCAGAAATCACAAATCTGGCAAAAAACCAGGAGGCCATCGAAATCCCGGATTCATTTGAAAAAGTGCAAAGTGCTCTCGAATCAGCCGGCCAATCAGATCTTTTCAAAGGGCTCTCCAGTTCGCTCAACAGTTCCGCAATTGGCGCAATCGGAGATTACAAGGAAACGCTCACCAAAACGATTGGTAATCTTGATATTCCAGGAATCGAAGCGGTAATGAAAGGCGGTGATACCTCGATCACCCAGTATCTCGAGTCAACTGCCAGCACACAAATTAAAGAAGGCCTGGTCCCTTACGTAAAAGCAGCCGCACAGGAATACGGTGCTCAAGAATGGATCGATAAGATTAAAGGCGCGATTCCTGCCGAAACAGGTGGACTCCTCGGACAAGTTTCAGCAGCAACCGGCGTGGCCCTACCAACCAATTTTGACGTAGAGAGCTACCTGAGCGACGAAATCATGGGTAAATTCTTCGACGTGATGGCCGGTCAGGAAAAACTGTTTCGCCAAAACCCAACCGGGCGTTCGGCAGAGCTTTTCAAAAAGGTGATGGAAATGGCCGAATAAGCCTGAAAATCCCTAGCCTATAACTTTCGTTGCCCTGAGCTGGAAGCACAGCGGCAACCGAAGATCTGTTTGAGCAAGTTCCAGCCAGTTGTTGCTGATGTCGTGCTCAAACTCTTCAATGGACGTTATCTGGAGGCCCTGATCGATGCACGACTGCAGGATTACCGAGAAGGTGTGCACAAACCAGTAGCAGGGTGGTGAGTCGTAAACGACGCCCGAGTAGTAATCCAGCCCATCAGTATCACGGTAGGGTTCGTCTCGGAAATAGTCACAAGTCAATCGTGGTGCTTCTACCGCAAGTTTTAGGTCCAGCATTTCTGTGAATGGGTGCTGCTCATAGACGTACAGCTCACCCTCTGCTTTCAAAAGATCCGACACTTTTCCGAAATACGCGCCCAAGTCCTCGAACCAACCCAACGCACCAACGGTGATTATCACGAGATCGAATTGGCCATGAAAACTCTCTGGAATATCTGCCACGTCACACGCAATCAACTCACAAGCTATACCGCTCTTCTCCGAAAGTTCACGGCCCTGCTCAATAAACGATGCTGAGATATCAAACCCAACACCACGGCTAGCACCCAACTTCACAACTGACATGACTTCGCGGCCATTATTGCAACACAGCTGAACTACGGATTTACCAGATACGTCGAGACTTTCAAGCGCAGCTAAAGCCACATCATCCAAGCAATACAAACCCGGAGTCTTAAGCTGGTGTAAGACCATGTCGAATACCGCCTCTCGATGGTATCCTTCACTTGCGTCCCAGGCGATCCTATTTGCGTCATGGTAATTCATGACCCTGCCATCAAACGCCTCTTAATGCGCGTTTCTATTGGGCGGTTCATCCACAATCATGGATGCTGGAAAATCAGCGGCATTCCAACCTCCTCGGCGGCTATAGCGCAGGTTGCTCGAACGTCCGGGTTGATTGAGCGGAATCGCCATCGCACCCGCATCATCCAACATCGCATACAGCCGGTCATCCATTTCTTTAATAATATCCTGATACTTCGGATCCTTAATAAGATTGTTAGTCTCACCCGGATCTTCATGCAGATCGAAAAACTCATCTGTGTCCCACAAACCGTAATAGGTAATGTACTTGTAGCGATCACCTCGTAAGGAGAAAACGGTCGGCGATTGAGGATACGCTTTCTCCCAATAATAAACGTATAGAAAGTAATCACGCCATTTGATTTCCTTCTTTTGTCCCAGCGCGATGAAACTCTTTCCATCCATGTGCGGGGGCGTCTCGAGTCCCATCGCATCCAACACAGTGGGTCCGATATCAATATTTGCGACCACCTCTTCGACAACCGTTCCACCGTCGAACAGCTCCGGACACTGCATCAACATCGGAACGCGAATAGACGTTTCGTAAGCGACCCGTTTGTCAATCAAACCATGTTCACCAAACATAAATCCATTATCGCCCATATAAACGATGAGCGTCTCTTCATAGATCCCCATCTCCTTCAGTTGGTCCATGATACGAATGATTCCTTCGTCCACAGCGCGAAATGCTTCACAGTATCGTTTGTAATAGAGCTCTACGTCCAATTCACTGTGATAAGGAAAATCGATCCCGTGCCAGCTATTGCGCTGGTCGCGTACCCAGCGAGGCGTTTTTTCCGCTAGCTCCCGGGAAAGGTTTCCGCTGCTTGGGACCTCCCAAGGTTCATCGCGGTAAGAACCTTCGTGGCGTTCAGCCGGAGTAAAATTTGCATGAACCGCCTTGTGCGACAGATACATGAAAAACGGTTTTTCATCAGGTTTCTGTTCTTTCAACCAATCGATCGCGTAATCGTTCAATTCATCTGTTATATAACCCTTTTGCTTTACCCGTTTACCATTCACATTCAGCGTGTAGTCTGGACTGGGAGGTAAGTAATGCCCTTGCCCCTTAAAACTTATCCAATGATCAAACCCTGCGCGAGGTTCATCATTTCCACCCCCCATATGCCATTTACCGAGGTAAGCAGTCGCGTAACCCGCGTCCTGTAAGTATTGAGAAAAATAGACGATGTTGTTGGGAGCGTCCCGTTGGTTATCAATAACCAGATGCTTATGAGTATACAATCCAGTCAAAATAGACGCACGACTGGGAGAGCACAGCGAAGTAGTCACAAACGCATTCTTCAAATGCACTCCTTGTTGAGCCATGGTGTCCAGACCTGGAGTTTTAAGAAACGGATGCCCCATAAAGCCCATAGCATCGTAGCGATGGTCGTCGGTCAGGATAAAGATTACATTGCGGGGCTTTTTCCCAGATTGCTTTTCTACTTCAATAGAAGTCGGAAAAATCTGTGCAAATGTGTATCCTGGCAGTATTGCGAGGAGTAGGAAGGCGGTCAGTCGTAGAATCATTAGGCTTTCGTAGTATGGGTAGTTTGAAGAAAACCATTGTTTAAACGGTTATGATGCAAAAACTCTAGCAAAAACCATAATGCCCTGAAAATCCCCCAATGTAATACTTCTGATTCCCCTGATGATTAACTCGCTTGATGACCTCGAGATCACAGACCCTCACCATCACCTGTGGGATCTTGAAAACCTTTACTACCCTTGGCTGACAGATTCATTTAAGCCTCGGGTCTGCGGTGACTATTCCGCTATACGGAAAAACTATCTGGTTCAGAATCTAATCCAAGATATCGGCGACCTTCACGTTACAAAAACCGTTCATGTCGAAGCCGTTATAGACTCTTCCCAGGCAGTAGCTGAAACTGCTTGGATACAAGGACATGCGGAAAAAAACTCGAATCATGGAATCGCAGCCGGGATAGTAGCGCAGGCCGACTTTTCTGATGAAGCGATCGAAGAAACCTTGGAAGGTCATTGCGAATACCCAAACATTCGCGGTATTCGCGACGTAGTTCATGAAGGATGGATCGACCCACTTAATCCTAAACCAACAAAACTTCAGTCTAGCAACTGGCGGGAGACTGTCCGGCTTTGCCAAAAACATGGCCTGCATTTTGAACTACAGATCTATTATCAGCAGGTGGAGGAAGCCATCGAACTACTCAAGCTACACCCAGATCTTCCAGTCATCTTAACCCACACTGGATGCCCAGCTGGGAGGACCAAAGAAGCCATCACCGGTTGGCAAGCTACGATGAAACGACTCAGCGAATGGCCACAGCTTCATGTAAAACTCTCAGGATTCAGTATGTTCGACCGAAATTGGACCGCGGAATCCATCCGTCCTTTCGTATTGGATACGATCGAATACTTTGGAATCGAACGTTGTATGTTCGCGAGTAATT
>CALGUT010000093.1 GCA_937920335.1 uncultured Opitutales bacterium | reverse complement strand
ACCAGATATTTTTAAAGATTTAAAAGGCCCTATTCAATTATTAAAGGATGATTTCCTATCAGATCCGTTCTAAAAATATTTAGATTATCGGATACGGCCTCAGCTTGCTCACAGATGGCTGCAATATCTCCGTTTGGGCCAGCATGTCGTCCAGGAGCCAAAAATAGCTGCGCTACCACAACATTCCCAGTACTAATATTTGCTAGTAACGTTTCGAGGAGCGGTTCATTAAAACTATACTCTGGTCCAGGTCTTCGCTCCATTGAGGCTGCAACTACCTCAAATCCATCTAGCAGAAATCTTTCGTTGAGTAATTGTGCCAGTTGATTTCGAACATTCGTGACAGCTACTTTCGGACTACCGTGATCTACAAGAACAATCTTACACTCTTCAAGTTGGTGATCGTTGGTGGAAGATCGAACCCGATCTTCGAGGATAGCGACCAAGATATCTCCCCCATTACTCGCATCAATAAAAAGCGGCTTTAGTTGCTTTACCTTAAATTGCCCGTGCGATTCCGAAAGTTTCTTCAAACGTCGCGGAAGGTAGTCGGTAAGTGCACCCGACTCCCCGAAAAATAAAGGAAGCACCGTAAACTCAGAAACGCCGTTCAATAGACCTTCTGTTATTTGCGCCTCCAACAGAACTGCGGAATTTCCACCTAACTCCTCGCAAGGGATTTTATTGGCATGTAGCAATGGGGCTGGCTTTACACAGTTACCGATGACTGCAGAAACTTCGGCGGCTATTTTGCAGAGATTTAGGTAGGCATCTGGGCGAAGAGAGCCATTATCGACGAGAAAGATCATTGATTTCCAAAAAAACAGGAAATCTTAGTTGCGCAACCCCGTGCTAAAAGTCTACTCCTAATACTTTAAAACTTGCCGAAACTTTTTGATTATTAAACGCTAACATTCCTAACACCCGTCGCTTCAAGGATGAAAAAAATCACCTACACAATTTGTTTATTCGCCATCACTCTTTCGTGGATGGGTTGCCAAAACTCTGGGCGCCCCACTCCAGATATGACCCGAATGGGAGTTGGTACAGGCCCAGGAGCAGGCGAAGGCGGAGGTGCATCCAATGTCGATACTGCAAACTCCGGTGACGTTGGTGACTTTGGATTTGCCGCTGATGGTAACCTGGCTCAACGCGACGCATCTTTTGACGGAGCGGCCAATGCTGATGCTTACGAGTCCGTATATTTCGACTACGATCGTTCATACGTTCGTGAATCTGAGCGCTCAAAGTTGAACGACACTGCCAAGTTTTTACTTCAAAACGCCTCATTGAAGGTAGTTATCGAGGGGCATTGTGACTGGAAAGGCACCACGGACTACAATCTTTCACTCGGTGACCGCAGAGCAAACTCTGTGAAAAGTTATCTGGTTCAGTTGGGCGTATCGCCGTCGAATATCGAGATCCTTTCTAAAGGGGATCTAGATGCTGTTGAAGGAGCCGACGATGCTGGTCGTCAGTTGGACCGCCGTGCTGACATCATCGTAATTCCTTAAACCAGAGAATTACTCAATTTCACAGAAACCCGCTCCTTTCGAGCGGGTTTTTTATTTAGGCAAATCCGAAAGGATCTTCTTAATCAGCGTTTTACCGCGAGACATCATGGTTAGGCTGAAGCTTTCGTTGGGTGCATGCATGCCGTCTTCGGGAAGATACAGTCCAACCAGCAACGTGTCCATTCCCAGGATCTGTTTGATGTCACCAATAATCGGAATACTGCCTCCTTCTCGAAGGTAAACGGGTTTGTTTCCAAACAGCGCTTCGCCATGAAATTCGTTCGATCGAAACGCTTTTGCGAGGACAGGATTGATATCGATAGGTGTGTTAGGCTTTCCAGGAGGCACTACCAGATAAGGATTTCCGTTATGCTCTACATCAAAGCTTAGGCGCATTTGTTCGGGACAACGTTCTTCGATGGCCTTCATTACGAGCTGTTGAATATTGTCACCGACCTGGTTCGCGACCAACCGACAACTGATCTTAACGAACGCCTTACTTGGAATTACAGTCTTTGAGCCTTCTCCCTGGTAGCCCCCGCCGATCCCATTAAACTCCAGCGTCGGAGCAAGCCTTGGGGCTTCAGAGGCATTAAGCCCCGGAGCCGTATAAAATTCATTGACTCCCAAGAATACTTTTAAGGTGTCCAGGTCGTCACCTGCCCTAAGCAATTCGTCTCGTTCCCAATCTTCGATGTCGTCAATGCCGTCATAAAACCCGGGCACGTTGATAGTTCCATCATCGTTGTGAAGTGAATGACAAATATCAGCCAACGCATGAATTGGGTTCAAGATCGCACCGCCATAAAGTCCAGAATGAAAGTCCTGCGATGCTCCTTCGAGGTTTACTTGAATGCAGGATATTCCTCTCAATCCCGTGGTTACGCTCAACTGATCCTGACGCAAACTCCCAGTATCACAGGCGAAAACAAAATCCCCTTTGATACGATCAGCATAAGCTTTCAGAGCTGGCACAAAGCTGGGGCTACCGATTTCTTCCTCTCCCTCAAGCAACAAGACGATATTCAGCGCAATATTAGGATTTTCGTCCAGTAATTCAGATAGGGCTCCCAGATAGACAGACACAGGACCTTTATTATCAGCTGCCCCACGACCGTAAATACGATCTCCGCGGACTTCTGGTTCGAAGGGCGCCGATTTCCATAAGTCGATTGGATCAGGCGGTTGAACGTCGTAATGCCCGTAAATTACGACTTTCGGGGCCTTCGGGGTTACGAGTCTTTCAGCTAGGATGATAGGATGTCCAGGGGTTTTTATAACCTCAACATCAAATCCGATCTTCTGGAGTTGAGACTCTAAATAATCCCGAGTGTCCGACAGTCCCTGTTTGTAAGCAGAATCTGCGGACACACTTGGGAAACGAACTAAGTCTTCCAATACTGTGAGCGAGTCGAGAATCATTGGTAGCGGATCTTATTCTTTTCGTAGATGGGTTTTACTCTAGGCATCATAGCTTCGAGTCGGTCTATTCTGTTCAAATCTGAAGGGTGAGTTGACTGCCATTCAGGAGGCTCATTTCCGCCTTTAACAAGATTCATTTTCATCCAAAACTCTATCGAAGCTTCTGGGTTATAGCCGGCCTTAGCAGCGTAAATAATTCCAATTTCATCTGCTTCGAGTTCATGGTTTCTGGAGTATGGAAGCATGACGGCATAGGCGGTACCAATACCAAATGCAGCCATGTAGAGTTCTCGATTATCGCTATCTGCTACGGCAGCCCCAAGTAGAACCTGTGAAAGCCCGGCTACCATTCCGTGTGACATTCTCTCCGAACCATGGCGCGCCGTTACGTGAGCTATTTCATGACCGACAATTACGGCTAATTCTTCGTCGGTAGATGCCAGTTCCATTATTCCCGTATACACGCCCACCTTACCACCAGGCAGCGCAAATGCATTGATAGTATCCGAATCATCAAACAGCACAAATTCCCATTCTGCTCCGGGAAGCGCATCTCCTACTGCTTCTGCAATCCGTCTTCCTACGGTCTGAAGGCGACGATTCAAAACCGGATCTGTAGATATCGGAGATTGTTGTTTGAGTTTCTCAAATTCTGAAATTCCAAGCGAAAGCTCCTCGCCTGATGATATGAAATTCAGTGAACTTCGTCCTGTCTCTGGCACCGTGTAACAGCCGACAAGAATTATCGTGAATGTGACGCCCAAGAACCAAGGCGATTTCAGAAATGCTCTGTATTTCATAATGTATGGGGCTTTTGTAAGTATACTTGACTCTTTCTAGTGGCGAAAGTGCCGAATTCCAGTGAATACCATGGTCATGTTTCTTTCGTTGGCCGCTGCGATGACCTCCGCATCCCTGACTGATCCGCCGGGCTGTATTGCAGCTGTAGCTCCGGCATCTGCTGCAGCTAATAGTCCATCGGCAAACGGGAAAAAGGCATCTGATGCCACGATGGATCCATCTAGCTTCAGATTGGACTGTCCGGCCTTCCATACCGCGACTTGTGAGCTATTCACTCGAGCCATCTGTCCGGCTCCAATTCCTAGAGTTCGCCGGTCCCCCGCATAAACGATCGCGTTAGATTTTACGTGCTTGACGACTTTCCAGCCAAAAAGAAGTGAGGCCCACTCTTCGTCTGTCGGCTGGCGCTTCGTCACAACGTGAAACTCAGCGGCGTTCGCTTTCTTCATATCTTTGTCCTGCACCAGAAGTCCGCCAACAACAGAACGCATCTCCCTGAGCCCCTCAGGGCCAACACCGTCTTTTGCGATCATTAGCCGAAGGTTCTTTCGTTTACTGAAGATTAGAAGTGCCTCTTCGGTGAAACGGGGTGCGATGACGACCTCGCAAAATATCTCCGCTATCGCGTTGGCTAGTTCATCATCCACGGTACGGTTGGTAATTATGATTCCGCCAAACGGAGCCTGCCTGTCTGTTTCATAGGCCTTATGCCAAGCTTCAACAATAGTATCAGCGCTAGCTACTCCACACGGATTAGTGTGTTTCAGTATAGCAACGGTAGCCTCTTCAAACTCACCAATCAGGTAAGTCGCAGCGGTTATGTCTAAAATGTTGTTGTAGCTCAATTCTTTACCTTGAACCTGTTCGTAGACGTCAAAGAAGTTGCCATACAGAGCGGCCTGCTGATGGGGGTTTTCGCCATAGCGCAGACTACTCACTTTAGGTAGAGATATTTCCCACTTCTTCGGATACCCAGTGATCGCATCCATATCGGGCTCGTCTTGCTGGTTGGCCAAATAGCCAGATATCGCTTTATCGTACTCCGATGTCCGTAGATAAACCTTAAGCGCCAGCTGTTTCCTCAATGAGAGTTTCGCTGCTTCATCCGTTGATTCCAATGAATTCAGGACGCGCTTATAATCGTCTGGATCGCACACCACCGTCACGCTCGCATGGTTTTTTGCTGAGCTCCGCAACATCGATGGGCCACCGATATCTATATTTTCAATCGCGTCCTCATAGCTGCAATTCGGATCAACCGTCACTTGTTCAAAGGGGTAAAGATTAACGGCCACTAGATCAATCATCGACACGTCGTTCTTCACTGCCTCCTCGAGATGCTCCGGTTTATCTCGTCGGCAAAGCAGTCCACCATGCACTTTCGGATGAAGTGTTTTCACCCTACCCTCCATCATTTCAGGAAAGCCCGTATATTCACTGACATCAGTCACTGATATTCCCGCTTCCCGCAGCGTTTTCGCACTACCTCCTGTTGAAAGGATTGTGAAGTTGTGTTTTTCGCAAAGTATCCGCGCAAATTCTACCAAACCGGTTTTATCGAATACTGAAAGGAGCGCTAATTTACTCATTGAAAGCGAGTGTGAGTGTTTTTGTTTTTAGAACAACGCCGAAATGTGAGTGAACGTCGAACCGAGATCTAAAAACTAAGTTGCAAACACGTTACTTGAAGTCATCAGTTTTGATCATATCTAAATTAACTAAATTGGAAATTCCCCTTTCGATTATCCTGACAGGCGCTTTTATATCTAGATGACTTACACAGACCTGAACCCCGTTGAGGGGATGGGTGCAAATTGCACGCTGGTAGAAATCGGCCCGTTTAAACTGGTAATCGATTGTGGTATTAACCCCAAACGATCGGGTCTAAAAGCTATTCCCGAACTTGATGTTCTTGATGGTCAAAAAATCGATCTCGGAATACTAACACATTGTCATCTAGATCATCTGGGAGCCCTACCCGTTCTCCTGCAAAAGGTCCCAGATATTGAGATCATCATGAGCATTCCCAGCCAAATGCTTTATCAACGGATGCTCCGTAATTCGGTGAGCGTCATGAGGAGACAGCGAGAGGAGCGATACATAGAAGGATATCCTTTGTATAACAACGAGGACATCGACCGCCTAGCGAATCATGTTCATCCAATCATGTATGGGACACCAAAAATCCTCCAAAAAGACGGTGAAGAGCTAACCATAATACTTCATCAGGCGGGTCACGTTATCGGAGCTGCCGGCGTAGAAATCATATACAAACATCGGCGCATATTTTTCACAGGAGACGTGCTATTTGAATCACAGAGTATTTTGCGGGGTGCAAAATTTCCAGCCAGTAAAGTGGATACCTTGGTCATGGAAACTACGCGTGGGGCAACGCCGGTGGACCCATCCTTTAAACGAATCGAGGAGGTTCAGTCGCTCATCCAAACAATTGCTAATACGCTGAAGGGAGGGGGTTCCGTGCTCATCCCTGTCTTTGCTTTAGGGCGAATGCAGGAAATTTTGAATCTGATTTACCAGGCTCGATTGAGGGGCGATATACCCATCACTCCCGTTTTTTCCTCAGGGCTTGGAATGGATCTTGCCGACTACATCGATAAGATAACCAAGCGGACTGAGCTATGTGCCTTCTCAACAAAGGTTATACGAGAGATGCGCGTTAAACCCGTAAAGCATTTGCAGGC
>CALGUT010000092.1 GCA_937920335.1 uncultured Opitutales bacterium | reverse complement strand
TTATTCAAGGATTTTTTATCGGGGCGTCGGTCCGGCCGGGTTTGAGGGGGTGCAAGTGGATTTGAAAAACTACGATTGCACCCCCTCCTACCCGGGACGATGCGAGGTGTCCGGACGTTGGGGTTGAAAAAGCAATTTCCTAGCAGTAATTTTGCGGTCAGATCCTCAGAAATGACGCAATTTCACCCCTTCCTCCCCCTGCACCCCCTCCTACCCGGGACGATGCGAGGTGTCCGGACGTTGGGGTTGCAAAAGCAATTTCCTAGCAGTAATGGCCGAATGATTACAGCTCTAGTGGCTCTATTCCTGTCACCCGTTGGCTTGCCGCTGTCACCCCTCGCTGAGGCTCAGGATACGCCGAACTTTGTATTTATGTTTGCGGATGATTTCGGTTATCGGGATCTGGGATGCTATGGCCACCCGTATGCGAAAACCCCGCATATTGACCGGTTGGCTGCCGAAGGAACGCGTTATGAGCAGGCCTATGCGGCCGGGCCGACCTGTAACCCGAGCCGCACGGGGTTGATGACGGGCTGGAGTCCCTCGCGCTTTCCAAAGCGGACGGATGATTTTGATTTTGGTGATCGGGTGACCGTTACGGAACTATTGAAGACGAACGGTTATGCAACGGGGCATTTCGGCAAGTGGCATATCGGCATGGATCGTAGCAACGGGGTTTACGGGATTGATGAGAATCATTCCGGCGGACGGCCGGACCGCTTTTCTCCAAAAGGCCGCGATACGCCGATCTATGAAAAGGCCATCGATTTCATACGCCGGCACAAAGACGAGCCGTTCTATGTGAATATCTGGGGCTTTACCACGCATGCCCCGGTGGCTTCCGCCCCGAATTACCTAGCGGAATTCAGTGAGGTGAAGGTGCACCGGCAAGACTTTTCGCCTTACATGCAGTCTGTTTTTGACGACAGCATTGAGCTGGGCGGCGATCTGGATCTGTCGATGCGACACTATCTCGGCAACGTCCATGCCATGGACCTGAACGTGAAGAGCGTCCTGGATGTGCTCGATGAACTCGGGCTGGCGGAGAGCACCGTGGTCGTCTTTTCCAGCGATCAGGGGCCGCAGCGTCCATACGGCATCGGCCTTCGTGCAACGGGCCCGAATGTGAAGAAGAAGTCCGGAACAACCCGGGATGGAACTCCCAGAGAGCGGGACCCCCATGCGCAGAATATGCTGGGGGATGCCGGTGTATTCCGTGGCAACAAGGGAACGGTCTACGATGGTGGCTTGCGGGTGCCTTTTATCATCCGCTGGCCGGGCAGAGTGAAGGCCGGAACGGTCGATACAGAGAATGTGATCGGCGGCATCGACTGGCTGCCCAGCGTCTGCAAATTGGCGAGCGTAACCGACATCCCCAACGACCTCGACGGCGAAGATGTGTCCGATATCTGGTTGGGAACCACGCGCGAGCGTGCCAAACCAATGCTGTGGAAAGGCGGCGACAATCCCGGGACAACGATTCGCGATGGGAAATGGAAATGTTACGTAGTTGAAAAGCAGGGCAAGGAAACCGGAGATCTGGAGCTCTACGACATCCTCAATGATCCTGCTGAAACGAAGAACCTCGCCAAAGAATATCCTGAGGTCGCCAACCGACTCAGTGAAAAGATTCGGGCGTGGAAAGCGGAGCTTCCGGAGACCCAGGAGCGCACCGGAAAATACCGACATCAGTACGACTGACCGAGAAAGATGAAGAACATCGTAGCCTTCCTGTTAAGCGTCGCACCGATCCGGACGGCACCTGTAGAATGATTACGAAATCCCACCGAGACAGACTGCCGAACAAGCAGGAACGCGTGCGAAGGCATAGAACGCACGTTCCTCAGTCATAGAATTCCTCCGTCCTCATTCCCTTACCTGCAACTTCTCCGAAACAAATGAAACAGACAATATGAACAGAACGATTGAAAACCTAAGCCTCTTCATCCTGCCCCTCCTGGTCTCGGCTTTGGGCACCGTCAGCCTGTCGGCAGAGCAACCGAACGTGATCTTCATGCTGGCCGATGACCTCGGCTACGGAGACCTGAGCAGTTACAACCCCGAAGCCAAAGGGGAGGCCCCTAACAACACCCCCATTCGCACACCGAACCTGGATCGCATGGCGGAGATGGGGGTTCGCTACACTGACTTCCATTCTGCGGCTCCGATCTGTTCGCCCTCACGCCGTGCCCTGCTCACGGCACGTTACCCCAATCGTCTCGGTGAATGGGCCGAAGCCTATCGCGGTTCTCCGGATGGGGTGGTGGCGGCCAACGATCCGACCATCGGTATGTGGCTGAAGGAAGCTGGCTATGCGACCGCGGTCTATGGCAAATGGAACGTGGGCGAAGTGAAGGATGTTTCGTGGCCGGGTGCTCACGGGTTCGATGAATGGCTGATCATCGATCACAACACAGGCTACTTTCAGCACCAGAATAAAAACAAAGACTGTGAGGGACGTCCGATGCTCTTTGAAAGCGGCGGTGAGCGCGTCACCAACCTCGAGGGACAATACCTGACCAAAATCTGGACCGATAAAGCGCTGGAGTTTATTACAGCCAATCAGAAAGAGCCATTCTTCCTCTATCTGCCATGGTCGATTCCACACGCGCCGCTGCAGGATCCGGACGGCGATCCGTCCATGGCCTTCGATGCTGGCCCCAAGTCCAATACTCCGGAAGGCCGGGAAGCATACGTCAAGATGGTCGAGCACCTCGATCTGCACATTGGCAGGATTTTTCAAACCCTCGAGAAGCAGGGGCAGCTGGAAAATACGCTAATCATCTTTACCAGCGACAACGGCGGCATGCTCTCCGGCAACTGTTGGCCGCTGAAGAAAAACAAGCAACACCTTGAGGAAGGGGGCATTCTCGTGCCATGCCTGATGCAGTGGCCTGCTAAGATTCCGGCCGGAACCGTGAGCGAACAACCGTCCATCATGATGGATGCCTCGGTCACCGCGCTCGCGGTTGCTGATGCCCTTAAGTATGTGCCGAAAGATCGGGTGCTGGACGGAATCAACCTTCTTGAAAAATCGGAAGGGCCACGGGACTTCGGCTGGCGTCGTCGCGACTGGGGCGCGACGGGCAACTATCTTCGCCAGGAGGCGTTCCGCTCCGGCGACTGGAAACTGCTTCGCTCGTTTAAGTACCTTCGCGACAAGAAATGGTCCGCCGAGCACAAAGACGAGCTGTTCAATCTGAAGGACGATTTGGGCGAAACCGAAAACCTCGCAGAGCGGATGCCGGAGAAATATGAGGCTATGAAAGCGGCCTTCGATAAATGGAAATCAGATATCGTGAATCAGGATCCGGATTTTTTCGTTCCCATGCGAGACCAGCTCGGTTCGCCAGCCAATCTACCCGACGACATTGCACCCCCTCAATCCCGCTAGGACCGACGCACCGATAAGAACTCCTTGAAAAAGCAAACTCCAATCAATAAGCGCGGAAGATCGAGGAGGCGAAAGAGGCCGGCGAAAGTGTTGCACCCCCTCCTACCCGGGACGATGCGAGGTGTCCGGACGTTGGGGTTGAAAAAGCAATTTCCTAGCAGTTCATTACGTATCCGTTTTTGCATGAAAAAGCTATTCACCACGACCGCTGTTGCAGTTGCCCTGTCTGTCTTGCCGGTTTTTGCGGGTGATCAATTCGACAAAGCTGCCGCGATCAAGAAAATCGACCAACTGGTCGAAGCCGGCTTGAAAAAGCACGATCAGAAACGCGGAGCCGCGATTGATGATCACACATTCGTTCGCCGCGCCTACCTCGATATTATCGGCCGGATCCCGACGATCGAGGAATCTGAGAAATTCCTGGGGTCGACTGATGAAAATAAACGCGAACAGCTGATTGCCGATCTGCTGGAGAGCGATGGCCATGTCAGTCACTCCTACAATTTCTGGGCGGATGTGCTGCGGATTAACAGTGGCCTGGGCATTGGCGCTGAGCCGGCGGAAGCGGCCTACCAATTGTGGCTCAAGGAAGCAGTGGCAAACAACATTCCCTATGATGAAATGGTCTATGAAATGGTGTCAGCCACAGGGATGATCTGGAACAACGGCGCGGTCGGGTATTACCTCAGGGACACGGGCATGCCCCTGGATAGTATGTCACAAACCGTACGGATTTTTCTAGGGACACGACTGGAATGTGCTCAGTGTCATAACCACCCGTTCGACAAGTGGACTCAGATGGATTACTACAAGATGGCTGCATTCTCTTATGGAATGGATGGCCGGCGTTATACCTCTGAAAATCGCAAGGCTTATAATAAGGGCTTTCAGGCGTTAACTGACAAGCTACACAATGATGTGCTGGAAAAAGCGGGTTACAAAGGTGTGCCCGTCCCTAAGTTTTACGGTCAAAAGAACCTCGAAATATATACGAAGAACCAGCACTATCAGAGCACTCTGGAAAAGCTGAAGATGACGGAAAAAGAATTCCGCGATTTGGCGGAAAAGAGTATCGCCGCCAGGGAGAAGCAAACCAAAGGTTCGCAGTATGTGTTAAGGCTAATCAATCAGGATTTGCGGGCCTTCTCCAACGCTGGAAGGGAGGTGACTCTGAAGCTCCCCCATGACTATCAGTACAGTGATGCCAGCCCTCACGATACGGTTGAGCCCGCAACCATGTTTGGTGCCGAGATCGATCTCGCGAATATCGATGAGTCATCGATCGAGGCTTATGCCAAATGGCTGACTTCTGAGGAAAACCCAACTTTCACCAAGGTGATCGCCAACCGTCTCTGGAAGCGCGTTTTCGGGCACGGTGTGTTTGAGCCGTTAGACGAGTTGACTGACTCTACCTATGTCGCCAATCCCGAGTTGCTCGACTACGTTACTGAGTTGGTGAAAACGCTGGACTACGATGTGCGGGCCTACCTCGATGTGCTTTATAACACTCGCACTTATCAGAGCGCTGCCTACAACGGCGAAATGGTGATGGGCGCTCCCTACCATTTCCCGGGACCTGTCTTGCGCCGGATGTCAGCCGAGCAAATCTGGGACTCCATTGTTGCCCTCGCTTTGCCTGAAGCAGGCAGCTATCGACCGAGATTGAAAACACAACTCGCTGCAGTAGAGAAATATCGCCGTATGTATACCGCCCTCGAAGGCCGCTCTCCTGAAGAGTATATTGAGATGATAGGCAAAATTGGCGATTTAATCGAGGATACGGCAATACAGAAGGAGAATCTTCGCGAACAAATACTTGAAGCTCGCGAGGCGAAAGATGATGAAAAATTTAACCAGCTGCGCAGCCGGGAGAGAGCATTGAGTCGGGAAATGACGTCAGCGATTCGGCAAGTCGCTTTTCGGAACGCCGATCAGAAAGTCGATTCGGATGCATTGCTCGCGGCCGGTGGAATGTCGGAAATGTCGATATCGAGCGGCGGAGCGATGATGTCTGACGATGGCATGGCGAAACCCAAAAATGGGGTCATGACCCAATTGCCAGCCATCGAGATGCCGAAATACGAGGCACCCGAACCGCCTCAAGGTCTCGATGCCAATCAGATGCGGAGCTGGAAAAAGCAGCAGAGCGATGCTGAGAGAAAGTGGCAGGTCGAACAGGCGGCCGAGCTGAAAGATTTCAAGAAACTGGTTGCTGATATGGCGAGAGCTTCCGAGTTGGAATCACCAGCCCCGCGCGGTCATTTCCTGCGCGAGTTCGGTCAGTCCGATCGCGAGGTGATCGAAAATGCGGCGATTCATGCTTCCGTGCCACAGGCTTTGACTCTGCTCAATGGCACCACAGTCGAGATACTGACCAATCAGTTTGCGGTTTTCGGCAGACGCCTCCACGCCGCCGGTGATCCGAAAGAGAAAACGAAAATGATCTTTCAAGCCATGTTAACCCGTGAGCCTACTGACCGCGAAATGGACCTCGTCATGGCGGAGATCGATGCCAGGGGGGATGAAGCTTACGAAAGTATCGTCTGGGCGCTCCTGAACACTCAGCAATTTATGTTTGTCGAATAGAACG
>CALGUT010000091.1 GCA_937920335.1 uncultured Opitutales bacterium | reverse complement strand
TTCTCCGTCGAGGATGAAGGAAGCGGCTATTCCTCTTCCGTCACCATTTCCGGGACCGGTATGAGAACATCGTTAATGAATGTTCCCATGTCGATCAACGTCATCACCTCAGAATTTCTAGAAGATAGCCTCGTCGGAGACTTTGTTGAGGCACTGGACTACAATTCATCTATTACTCAAACGACACGAAACAATCTAGGCGCCACCCGCCCATCCTCGTTCTCCATCCGCGGATTTCGCAACCGTAACTTGTTAGTCGACGGTGTTACGGGTGGACTTTATATCCCCGTGCAAATGGTCGATCGAATCGAGGTCGTAAAAGGACCGAACACCCTCTACGGTCAGTCCGACCCAGGAGGATTAGTGAATGTCATCACAAAAACGCCACTCGCCGAACAAGGCGGAGACGTTTCATTTAACATGGGCAACAACGGCCGCGTTGGAGCAAAGATCGACTATACCGCGCGCGCTATGGACGGAAAGTTGGGTCTGCGAGTGCTAGGAGAATACAAAGACCACGACGGCTGGCGCTGGGTCGATGGACAAGAAACGAAATTCTTTGGACTCTCGGGTAGCTACGATTTTACTGAGAAAACACAGGGAACGTTCCTCATCGGAGACAATGTCCAAAAGGGCTTTCCCACACAGCGAGCAACTTGGTCATTCGAAAGAATCCCTACAGATCTCAATGGAGATGGCGTAATTGATGATACCGTTGTAGACGGGGTAAACGAACTTACCGTCCGCTATAACAATACCTTTATTCCACGCGAATACGTAACGTCCACTGCTGGAAACATCTTTGAGTCAAACAACGATTTCCTAAACATGGGTCTTCGCCACTCATTCAGCGAAAACCACAACATCCAATACAAGTACACATTCTACGATACCCACCAACGAGTAAGTTTCCGCGAATTCAATACATTCGATGCAAATGGTGACACTAACGCCAACAATTCACTTAATGACTCGAAGACCAGGGACGAGGTCCACTCGATCAATGACATCATCGACTTCGAAACAGGCCCTGTAAGACACCAACTTCTGCTCGGCTACCGGAAATCTGAAACAATAAGTGGTGGTGACGGCACGTATCGCTTGCGGGGCGCAAATGGAGCTGAAGCAGCCATTCTTAGAGAAATCGAAGCGAAAACCGGCAAAGTATTTCGTGATTTCCTCACAAAGGACGAAATCATCGGCGGCTTGAGAATCTGGGAAGACGATGTTCCCAGTGCAGCGGAGCTAAGAGCGTTCGGTGTCCGCACCAATCAAAACGATCGCAGCTTCCAAGACATCGATACTATCTACGTCACTGACAACATGTATTTCATGGAAGACCGGATCAATATCCTCGCTGGTCTTCGCAAAATCGACATCAAACAAAAGTCAATAGCACTGGGCGGTATCCCAGTCGGCACACCGATTGATGATGGAGATACGAATTTCCAATTGGGCGGCGTGTATCGCATCAATCCTAACGTAAGCTTCTTCGCCAACGTGGCCGATGCTTTCGAGCCGCAGAACGCAACGGATCCAGATACAGGCGAATTTATAGGACCGCAAAGCAGTGATGCTATCGAAATCGGCTTCAAGTTCATCGATCTGTTCGATGGAAAAGTCAGTGGGTCTATAGCAGCATTCAACATCAAAAAAGACAACGTAGTCAGAAACGATTATAATCCTGTTACCTTTATGTCTGACCAATCGGTAACAAGCGACGAGAGCGAAGGAATAGAGCTAGAGGTTTTCTACAATCCAACGGAAAACTGGAATATCGTAGCAAACTACAGCTACATAGATGCACGAGTAGTAGGTGATGTAGCGACTGGACTGCGCCTGGAAGGTGCTACTCCACACCGTTTCACACTCTTCACCAGCTATACCATAGACGAAGGACCGCTGGAAGGACTCCGGTTCGGCGGCGGAATCGTGCATGCAGAGGGACCGATCCAACAGTTTGGTAACATCGTAAACAGATATGTAACGGAAGACGGATACACGACCTTTGATTTCTTTGCCCGTTACCCTACAATGATTGGCGGTCAGCGTGTAACATTCGGTCTTAATATTGATAACGCGACGGACGAATTCTTCGTGCGTTCACGGGCCGCCACCAACGAAGCCCGCCAGATTCTATTTTCGGTAGGTTTTGATCTGTAATTTTTCTTAACAAATCTAGTAGTTTGTCTGAGCCTTCCCCTGCTAAAGGGGAAGGTTTTTTATTTAAACGACAGCAAAAACGTTCATTCTCGAATTCCCTACCTACATCCTCAGCCCATCGATTTTCAATCATGACCTTACTAGCCAACTTCACCAGACTGCTCGCGGTCGCTCTCATCGCAGGATGCGTCTCCGGGTGCTCACAACCAAAAGCCACAAAGGCCGATAATCCCAACATCATATTCATTTTGGTAGATGACCTCGGCAAGGAATGGGTTTCCGCCTATGGTGCGGAAGACATAGAAACGCCTCATGTGGACCAACTGGCTGCGACCGGTATGCAGTTTTCCAATGCTTACGTCATGCCCCAGTGCACACCAACAAGACTCTCGTTTCTAACCGGACAATATCCCTACCGCCATGGCTGGGTGAATCACTGGGACGTTCCACGCTGGGGTGGCGGCGCGCATTATGACTGGAACCGAAACCCGTGCATCTCAATGGTTATGAAAGATGCGGGCTACAAGACCGCCATAGCTGGCAAGTGGCAAGTCACCGATTTTCGGGTACAGCCTGATGCCATGACCGAAATCGGTTTCGACGACTATTGCATGTGGACCGGTGGAGAAGGAAATAATCCACCCAGCGACGAACGATTCTGGGATCCCTATATTCACACAAAAGACGGCAGTAAGACCTGGAAAGGCGCCTACGGAGAAACCGTTTTCACAGACTTCCTCATCGACTTTATGAAAAAGAACAAGGACGACCCTATGTTTCTTTACTATCCGATGGTCCTAACCCACACACCGTTTGTAACCACTCCGGATGATTTAGAAGCAACGACCGACCTCGAAAAGCACAAAGCAATGGTCAGGTATACTGACAAGGTTCTCGGAAAATTCGTTCAGGCATTGGACGAGCTCGAAATACGGGATAACACCGTCATCGTTTGGACTACGGATAATGGCACCACGGGAGCCATTACCGGCCATCAAAACGGACGCTCAGTAAAGGGCGCAAAAGCAAGCACCACCGAACCGGGACTCTGCGTTCCATTTATCGTCAACGGCCCGGGACTCGTACCTGAAGGCATTAAGACGGACGCTTTGATCGACGTAACCGACTTGCTACCTACATTCGCTGAACTCGGGGGAGGAAAACTCCAGGACGGCTACACCTATGACGGGAAGTCTTTTTCCGATCTCATCCTGGGAAAGAGCAACGACAGTCAAAAGTCCTGGATTCTCGGAATGGGTGGAATGAATGAAGCCAAACTCACCGATCAAGGGGTTGAAAATGCCTATGCCTTCCGGGATCGGGTAATCCGCGAAAAACGCTTCAAGTTATACGTCAATTCCAACAAGCAACCCGAGAAACTCGTAGACGTGTTGGCCGATCCGGACGAAAAGAACAATTTGATAGACAGCCAAGCCCCCGACGCCAAAACAGCGCTCGCCAGAATGTCTGCCTTAATCCCCGGGTTTCCCAGCAGGGACAATGACCCCATTTACACCCCACTCCCCGCTCAACCTTGGGATGTTGAAATCACAGTAAAGAGCGAGGTCTGGAAACAATAGAGCTATATACTACTACATCCGGCTTGATAGATGTCCATTAGTCTTGGAATATGGCTCAGAACGCTGCTTTGGCAGCCCGAGCCTCAAATCGCTATTTACCCAATGTTTCGTATTTCAAGACTGTTCTTCCTACTTTCAGCTGTCCACTGCGCTTCATTGTCTCAAGCGGCCGATAAACCCCTCAATGTTCTCTTCATAGCGTCCGATGACTTAACGAGCTCTATTGCTTGTTACGGCGATCCCATTGCAGTCACTCCGAATCTGGACCGTTT
The DNA here is from genome assembly GCA_937920335.1 of uncultured Opitutales bacterium. Classification (GTDB taxonomy): domain Bacteria; phylum Verrucomicrobiota; class Verrucomicrobiia; order Opitutales; family UBA2995; genus UBA2995. The sequence continues at coordinate 6,937 of CALGUT010000091.1, read as the reverse complement.
ATCCGACATGGGTGTTCGCTTTGATAACGCTTATTGCCAGCTCCCCCTTTGCAACCCAACTCGCGCGTCGGTCATGACAGGCCTGAGACCCGATACCATAAAGGTCTATGATTTGGATGAGCATTTTCGGACGACCGTTCCAGAAGCAGTGACGCTTTCTCAACTATTTCAAGGAGCTGGTTACAAGGCCATGCGGGTCGGAAAAATCTACCACTACAATGTGCCTGCCTCTATTGGCACAGACGGCTTCGACGATCCACCTTCATGGGACCAAGTAATCAACCCCAAGGGTCGCGACAAAGCAGAGGAACATTTGATCACAAACCTGGAGCCTCACCGAAAAATCAGCGCCGCCCTTAGCTGGCTCGCTGCGGATGGAACCGATGAGGAACAGACCGATGGTATGATCACCACCGAAGCGATCAACTTAATGAAGGAGAACCAAGACAAACCCTTCTTTCTTGGCGTGGGTTTCTTTCGACCACACACCCCTTATGTTGCGCCCAAAAAATACTGGGATCTCTATCCCATCGAAACCATAAAAATGCCCTATGCCCCGGAAGATGACCGAGCAGATATTCCCAAATCAGCTTTTGCACATAATAACCCAGTCCCCAATTATAATTTGGCAATTGAAGATGTTCTGAAAGCCAAACAGGCTTATTACGCGAATGTAAGTTTCATAGATGCTCAAGTGGGTCGTCTACTGGATGCGGTTGACGACTTGGGGCTTGCCGACAACACCATCATTGTTTTCTGGAGTGATCACGGCTACCATTTGGGAGAACACAACGGAATCTGGCAAAAACGCTGCTTATTCGAAGAATCTGCAGCAGCACCGATGATCATTTACTCACCTGGCCAAAAAGGAAACGGCACCGCCAGCCAGCAGGTCGTGGAATTCATCGACATGTATCCCACCATCGCAGAGCTAGCGGGTTTAACACCTCCAAAGGAGGTCGAAGGAAAGAGCCTAACTCCCCTACTACAGAACCCTAAACGAAAATGGAAGGGAGAGGCCTATACGCAGGTTCTCCGGCCAGGCGATGGACTCCCCGTTATGGGCGCCAGTATCCGCACAGATCGATGGCGTTACAATGAGTGGAACGAAGGCGAGCAAGGCATCGAACTCTATGATCACTCAAACGATCCCAATGAGTTTAACAACTTGGCCTCAGTTGAAAAATACGATAAGGTCATAAAAGAACTTCGTAACAAACTTAGAGCCAAAGTAAATGGCCAGGTACCAGAATCTCCCTTTAATCCAGCAAGACTTTAACCACCCATATCAATATCATGAAATACCGTCGACTCGGCTCAAGCGGCCTCCTTGTTTCTCCAATATGCTTAGGCACCATGACTTACGGTTCCCCCGTGCAGGAAGCCGATGCCATAAAGATAACCCATGGAGCCATTGATCTTGGCATCAATTTTATCGATACCGCCAATGTCTACGAGGGATATGACCGCTACATGGGCTCCTCTGGAGGCGTCGCTGAAGTCATTCTAGGGAAAGCACTAGCGGACCGCAGAGACAAAGTGGTCCTGGCAACCAAAGTAGGAGCTCCCCTGGGCTCTGGACCTCAGGATGTCGGGCTTACAGCTTCTACAATTGGACGAGAGCTTGATGCCAGCTTGAAACGCCTCAACACGGACTACATCGACTTATACATACTTCATTGGCCCGACGCCCACACACCGCTTGAAACAACCCTTAGCGCAATGGAAACCGCCGTCCGCCAAGGAAAGATCCGGGCATTCGGAGTCTCCAATCACTTTGCATTCGATCTATGCGAACTACTCTGGATCGCCGACAAGTATGGTTGGCCAAAGCCCGTGTCCTCTCAAGTCCCTTACAGCATGTTGAAACGCCATTTCAATATCGACCTCGAATTTTGCGAAAAACACAACATTGGTGTAACTCCCTACCAAATACTCGAAGGCGGGTTGCTAACCGGGAAATACAAACGCGGGCAAGAGATACCCGAGGGTTCTCGTATGCTGGAAAACCCGAACTGGTTACCGAATCCCGATGAACATATTTATGATCAACTGGAAGCAACTGAGCTGCTAGCCAAAAAAGCAGGCGTACCTTTTTCTCAATACACAGTCGCATGGACCCTCGCTCAACAGGCAATGAGCTCGATGGTGCTTGGCGTAAAATCACTCAAACAAGTGGAGGATGCCATTGCAGGTGCTTCAATTACTATCCCGGAAGAAATACTAAAAGAACAAGATAGCATCACACCACCGCCGCACCGACATAGAGCAGCGTTCAATAGACCAGCCTAGGGAGGCGATGGTCAATCTAGCTATTATCGGAACGGGGCTAAGAGCCAACGGTCATGCAAGAGCTTTTTCGGCGTTGAAAAACTGTACGATTGTCGCTTGTTGCGATATTGATAAACCCAAAGCCAAGGCATTCGCTGCTGAGTGGAATATCCCTAGATATTATAACGATATCGATGAATTACTTACCGCCAATCAGCTAGACGCGGCGGCTATTGTGACTTCCGACAACTCTCATTGCTACCTCGCGATAAAATGCCTTGAAGCCGGCAAGCATGTACTTTGCGAAAAACCACTCGCCTCCAATGAAGACCAGGCCCGTAAGATGGTCGACGCTGCAGACAAGTCAGGAGTGATCAATCAGATTGCGTTTTCCTACCGCCGCTCGGGAGCCTTGTATCAGGCAAAACAACTAGTCGATTCAGGAGAATTGGGAGCCATAAGGCACGTCGAAGGATCTTACCTTCAAGCCTGGCTCTCACTCTATGAAGCCCAAAGTTTTGATGAGAATTTTCCGTTTGGTCTATGGCGTATTTCAAAGGCGCTTAGCTCGGGCACACTCGGTGACATCGGAGTCCACCTTCTGGATTTTTGCACTTTCCCGGTTGGTCCGGTGACATCTGTTAATTGCATACTGCAATCATTTGAGAAAACCCCCGGTAACGAAGTAGGCGGGATAAAGCTGGATGCCAACGACAGCGCTATACTATCCGTTAAGTTTGCCAATGGCGCCATTGGCACGCTTCACACAACCCGTTGGGCTTACGGTCATCGCAACTCCATTAAACTAAGCATTTGGGGTACCAAAGGAGCGCTCAGAATAGACCTGGATAAAGACTACGATTCCCTGGAGTTCTGCAATACTGTGCAAGGCGGCCCGTTAGACTGGAAATCGCCATTCAATTGGGAAGCGCAAACCTGCCGAAAAGTCCCTGACGAATTCGAGCGTTTTATTCAAAGTATCGAATCAGGAGAGAACCTTACGCCAGACTTCCGCCGCGGTGCGGAGATCCAAGGCCTCATAGCCGGTTGTTTCGAATCTGCTGAAAGAGGTGAGTGGATACACGTATGAAATACCAGATGATTAAGAAAATGTGAAGTGACAGGTAGTTCCGTGGGGTTCAATAAATGGATAACCATAAACAGCATTATGCCTGACAAAGATAAATTGGACCTCCTGCTTGAAGACTGGCAAGATACACCTGAACCAGATCCACAACTCACACACCGAGTGTGGTCCCGAATTGCCGCGGACGACAATTCGAGAGAACCTCTAACAACCAATTGGTTCAACCGGTTTTCTAACATCCTATCTCGCCCGTTGGGCGCAGCCGCCTTCGTCACTGCCTGTGTTGTCTGCGGGATTACGATCGCCCAATTCCGGGTATCCTATGAAAAACAGGCACGGACTGACCAGCTAGCTCACGATTATATTCAACTGATCAAGTCGCAACAGGACCCGATCGATACGGAGGTGACTCGATGAAACGAGGAATTTCAATAATCTCATTAGGCCTGATTGCAGGTCTCATCACACACGGCCTCTACTACCAAACTTTTAAACCGTGCGAGGACGAAACTTTGGAATGCCAGTTATCCTGGATTCAGGATTACCTGTCGCTCACCCCAGACCAGTATGAACTCGTTGTCGCTATGCACCGGGATCGTCAGCCAGAGATATCGGCCCTCGAAAACCAGATCCATAGCCTGGAAGCACAGTTGGCGGCTCTCGAGGAAGAGCGAATTGAGAACGATCGAATTGATTTTATCGCATTCTATGGTTACCTTCAGGAGAAAGTTAACTTAGACAAAACACGTGAAAGCTCAACGGATAGCTTCTTGGCAAAGGTCGGCTCAATCATGAGCTCTGATCAACAGGAGCGGTTCAACGATATGATACGGGCCTACGAAGTTTCTACTACCCAAGGTTCCTAAAAATCCAAAATCGAATGCCCCATGACACTCAGACGGACCTCCGACTGCTGGAGGAGCTGAGAAACGGACGAGATTCAGCTCTCAACGAGATCATAGAACGTTGGGAAAGGCCTCTAGCCAGTTTCGCTTGGCGGTATGTACAGAACCAAACAGACACTCAGGACCTCGTTCAGGAGACTTTTGTAAAAGTCTACAAAAACAAAGACCGTTTTAGGCCCGATACTAAACTCTCGGCCTGGCTCTTCACAACCCTGGCCAATCAGTGCAAGAACTTCAGTCGATGGAAACGCCGTCACCCGACAGTCGCATTGATTAACCCATCCGACAACACATCGGAGGTATCAGCAAGCGTCATGGTTGATCCTCGCGACCTGGCCCCTACCCCCGACAAATCAGCCGAAACAAGTGATCTCGTAATTCACTTAAAACGAGCGATCGACAAGCTACCGCATGACCTAAAGACCACCCTTTTGCTCTACCAATATGAGGGGCTTTCCTACAAAGAGATCGCCGAAGTTGTCGGCTGTAGCCCCAAAGGTGGGGAAACACGCCTCTACAGAACACGGAAACAGCTCAAAAAATTATTGAAATCAAAAGCAAACGAGGCAGAGAATCTTCCTCCTTTCACATCGAAAGTAATCCATTAAAAAAGCCACCGATCAGTGCCGGTGGCTTTTACAAATCAATATCCCGAGACCTCTACTTCCGTGATTCTGAGAATGTGAACTTTTGACGGACCATAATAGATACCGGTTTTCCGTGCACTAAAGGAGGTTTAAACTTCCAGTCCTCTACCGCAATAATCGCGGTCTTACCGAAGCTCTCATGCGAGTATTCAGTAACGTGGGGCATTCTCACTTCACCGGTTTCGTCGATGTAAAATAATACAGTCACATTTCCGATAGTCCCTTGCCCTTTAAATTCCTCCGGATACAGAGGTGTAATCATCTCAATTGGTTCGGGAATTTCATCGAGTTCCCTGGGGCTGTAAATCCGTTTAGAATCAGCAAAACGAGCAAAGTTTAACTTTGCGGCGACAGATTCCATCACACCAAAGGCAAACACCCCTCTGCGGTCTTCAAAATCAAAGTCGATCGCTTTGATAACAGAGAGTGGCTCTCCATTTAGCTTTGCCGGCTGAAAGGTCCATTTCTTGATCGACTCCTCCGCCAGCTTACCAAAATCCGGATGGGTGTATGACTCTAGATACACATCCTCCAACACACCATTTTCATTCACACTGATAATAACACGAGCTGCACCGTCATAAATTCCGTTGACCGTCATACCCAGCGGATAGGACGGAAGTTCAGATGAAACCACCTTGAGGGATTCAAAATTATCAATAGCCGGTAGCGACGAGGCACCGACGGAAACAAGAAACCCGAGAAGAGCAGAACGGATAGCAGTAGAATAAGTCATTATTTTCATGAGATTTATAAGATTTAATCGGCATAACAACGAACAAGCCCATTACCCTCCAAAAATTTAACAGGAGCTCCCTTCAAAACTACCGAGACCTAGATCTCCTTCTGCAAGGTGATATCAACCATCAGGTCTGAAGCAACGGCTTCCAGTTCCTCCTTAAGAGTTTCGGGATCCAATTGTTCAGGAAGCTCCAACAGGCCCTGTGCCTTAAACAGGAGTTCCGCTGACATGGGTGCAGCCACCAATTCAGTATGCAGTTCCTCTACGTTTACGCCAAGGCTTGCAAGCAGCCCACTGATTCGACTGACGATACCAACCTGATCACTCCCCAGCAACTCAAGTGCAACCATGGAGCCTTTGCTAGGATGCACTCCTTCAGCTTCCGACCGTACTGTAATCATCAATCCAGATTCCTGAAGCTGAAGCAAGGACTTCATCAAAAGCGCTTCCCGCTCCTCTTCGATTGTGACACGAAGAACCCCCGCGAATTGCCCGCCGAGGTGACACATCCTGCTCTCCAACCAATTGCCGTTATGTCGTGCGACAACAGAAGCAACGGATTCAACCAAACCGGGCTGATCTTTGCCCATAAAAGTAATTACTAAGTAGATTTTCATAGGGTATAATAAAGAATATTCTCCCATCCAATTAGTAGCGGTAGCAATGGCAATCAAAACACCCCTGCCAGGTACAAAACTCATAGAAACCCATTGACCCTAGAATCGCCGAGTTTACTAATCCACCGATGTCATATTGGGGAGAAATGTGGTCGCTCATATGCGCCCTACTTTGGGCGTCTGCGGTAATCCTGTTTCGCATAGCCGTCAGAGGCATACCGGCAGTCGAAATGAGTCTCTTCAAGAACGCGTTCGCATTGATTCTTTTTGCCCTGACTCTGCTGATCATCCCCGAATTCGAAGAGAGCAGAAGCCTTCCATTGAAGCATGTCTTATGGCTCATGCTCTCTGGATGCATCGGCATAGCGATAGGTGACACCCTCTTCATGTATTCGCTCAATATACTCGGGGCAGGTCGCAATGCTATCATAAGCTGCTTATTCAGTCCGTTTGTAATGATACTATCGCTACTCTTTCTCAACGAGAGCTTTTCATTCTTTCAGGGCGTCGGCTTTATTTTAATTTTGTGCGGTATCTTACTCGCGGTGTATCAAAAATCCACTGACACACTTTCTGCTCGAGATAAAATCATTGGTACTTTGGTCGGAATGGTAAGCATACTCTGCATGGCTACAGGAATGGTAACTACCAAACCACTACTGAACGAT
>CALGUT010000090.1 GCA_937920335.1 uncultured Opitutales bacterium | reverse complement strand
AACCAACTAAGAGATATTATTAAACAAATGGAAAAAATCTTAAACATGGGTTTCTAAATCTGAATGGTGGAAGCCTGATTAACGATAGTGATCAATTCGGTAGACGGTAACCAAGAATAAAGTCACCAATGCAATCTACGAAGACTAAAAACGACACCCACAAAAATCTTCTTTTCGGGCTGATAAGCCCACTCGGGTTTCTAAGGAACGTAAGAAGCGGATGCCTATGCCCAAGGAGGCCTCTTAAGCCAATTACTGGAAGAGAACGATTGTAATTTCAAAACCCTACGAACAAACTAATCGTTATTCAAATCTTCGACTCCCCATAGAGTAGCCAAACCCAGGATTGGTTTTCAATTTTACCTACGACTCTAAACCTTCAACTCCTCCAACATGATTACACTCATTGTTCTCGGCGCGATCCTCGCCATCCTAATTGTCTGGATTATCTCGATTTATAATAAGCTCGTCGCTCTACGGCAGCGTTTTAAAAACGCCTTCGCTCAAATCGACGTGCAACTCAAACGTCGCTACGACCTTATCCCAAACCTCGTAGAAACCGCCAAGGGCTACATGAAACATGAAAGTGAGACTCTCGAAGCCGTTATTTCCGCCCGCAACGCCGCCCAGACAGCAGAAGGTAAGGCTGCCAGCAACCCGGACGATCCAAGTGCACTGAAGGGACTTCTTTCAGCTGAAACCGCGCTCGGTGGCGCTCTCACGCGCTTTATGGCTCTGTCGGAAGCTTATCCCGATCTTAAGGCCAATCAAAACATGATGCAGCTCACCGAAGAACTGACCACCACCGAAAACAAGGTCGCCTTCTCCCGCCAGGCCTATAACGACTCAGTAACCACTTACAATACGGCTCGGGAAACCTTCCCGAGTGTGATCATCGCAAACAATTTTGGGTTTAAAGAAGCTGTGCTTTTTGAAATTGAGGACCCCATAGAAAAAGAAGCGCCTAAGGTAAGCTTCGACTAATCCATACTTACTACGATGGACTTCTTCGAAGCCCAAGACCAAGCAAAGCGTAAGACCAAGACCTTAATAGTACTCTTCATATTCGCAGTACTGGCAACTGGCTTGGCTATATACCTGGTTCTGACCTTCGCGCTGAGCTATGCAAACTCCGGCGACCCGGTAAACTCCGTATGGAACACTCCCCGCTTTATTTGGACGATGGGTATCACCACAACCATCATGGTGAGTTGTTCTCTTTTTAAAATCAGTAGCCTTAAAACGGGCGGTGGAGCGGTGGCCAGGATGCTCGGTGGCCAACGAGTGGAAGCCGATCCCGACGATCCTAAACTTCGTCAGCTACGCAATGTCGTTGAGGAAATGGCATTGGCCTCTGGCGTTCATGTACCCGAAATTTTTATACTTGAAAACGAGCTGAGCATAAACGCATTTGCCGCTGGCTATACACTCGATAATGCTGCCGTGGCCGTGAGCCGTGGCGCCCTTGACCAGCTCGACCGAGAGGAGCTACAAGGAGTAGTCGCTCATGAGTTCAGTCACATTCTCAACGGTGATATGCGAATCAACACTCGTTTAGTAGGTATCATTTTCGGAATTCTGGTAGTCGCGGTTATTGGACGAACCCTACTCTATGCAATGGGGCGTGGATCCATGATCCGCAGTACCCGCAGCTCGAGTCGCGGCAAAAGCAACGGGGGCGCTATCGCCATACTCGGCATTGCTTTTGCGATCATGATTATCGGTTACATAGGCGTCTTTTTTGGGCGCCTGATCCAAAGCGCTATATCCCGCCAACGTGAATATTTGGCAGACGCAGCCGCTGTACAATTCACCCGCAATCCCGCAGGGATATCCAATGCTCTACGCCGGATCAAAGCCGCATCGGAAGGTTCCCGAATACGGCATCCCGATGCCGCCGAAATTTCTCATATGTTTTTTGCCAATGGTTTCAAACTCGCGCTCGGTGGGTCATTCGCAACTCACCCACCCCTGAAAAAACGCATTGCTGCACTAGACCCCAACAACATCCACATAAAGTCACTCGATCGAAAACCCGAAACATCGAATCCAAAGCCCAAATCCGTCAAACGAGACCGCGCCGACTTTGTCGATAGCATAACGAATCCAACTGCGACGACCGTTATCCTAGCCGGAACTATTCTAGATTCCATACCTCAGGACTCTTTGAAACAAGCCCGCTCCCCTGAAGAAGCGCTTAAAATACTTTCAATCTGTCTTGATCCTGCGAATACAAGCCTCACAGGTGAAGCTCTCGCTCCTCTACAACGATTCGCATTACTTGAGATCGCCCTTGCGACCGTCAAAAGCCTCGAACAAGACGCCTTAGCAGACTTCGTCGCAAAACTTCACTCAAAAGCCGAGAGCGACAATACTATCACGATTGACGAACAGTGCCTACTGATCGCAGTCCAGCGTAACCTCACCGATTGGAATCGAAACGTAGACCCCAACCTCTGCTCACTCTCCGATGTTAAGAAAGACTTTGAAATCATCCTAAGCGCTTTCTCACTGATAGACGCTCAGGACGACCCAGGAGCAGTCAACGCCTTTGAAGCCTGTGCCCAATCATTCTCGAATTTCGGAGTTAGTATGTCTCCTGAACTAGAATCGGCTCGCGACACGGAACGACTCAACCTGGCGATATTCACTGCCAGTCACTCCCTCTTTATTGCCCGCAAAGCACTCATCGACGGTGCATCACGAATATCTGCGAACGACGGTATTCTGAGTGATCGAGAACAAACGCTCATTCGCAGTCTTTGCCTTGCGCTCGCCTGCCCGTTACCTCGTTAGTCGCACTATAAAGCCGTATCCGTTCAATGTCCCAGTTCTTCGACTGTCCAAGGAATTGTTCGATCTGCCACTTCGCTCCTGACTTGACCGACAGTTTGGGAAGAGACTGCTGGAGCATCCGCTCCGAATTCCTGGCGAATATAACTCAACACCGAGGCAATATCCTCATCGCTCATGCCACCCATCGCTGGCATTGGAACCGACTGAGTACCAGCGCCGTATTTCTCGCCCGCTACATCGACAGGTCCCGTTAGTCCGTTGAGGATGATTTTGATTAATCGCTGTTCGTCACCCTTTACCCAGGCACTGCCATCTAGAGGCGGATACACTCCAGCCAATCCTTTTCCTTCCGGTTGATGACAGGCCAAACAGGCCATTTGATAGATCGACTCCCCTTTCGAGATTTCTTTCGGTCCTTCAGTCAGCAAGTTCTCCAGGTAAGTCTGTTCCTTATCGTTTGAAGCCTCCAGCGCTCCGGAACGGAACGGGCCTTCCCACAACGGCTGAAGCGATCGAACGCTTTGGCGTATGGCGTATTCAAGAAACGGATCTACCGTGTGCTGAAGCGCTGCCGTCGATAGTTTTACGGACTCAACTTCTCGCAGGTAAGACGCAGCAACCACCGATTCCAAACGCACGCGTGGGTGTGGGTCATTCACACGTTCTGCCAAAAGCGCATACGCATTACCCAGTCGAGACGCCCAATCACCGAGCACGCGAGTTCCATAAGCCCGGACTCGAAAGTCGTCCGACTCAAGTAAGCGTAAAAGCAGTAAAGGTCTCGGTGTCTCATGCGCTTGGTATACACCAGCCAGCTCTAATAAAAAGGTATCCTCTCGGTCATCTATTGAAATAGCATCAGCAACTCGAATGACGTCCTCGGTGGGACGGTAGTAGAGCAGTCGTTTCGCTTGATAACGTATCCAACGTTCAGGAGACTCCAGTTGCTCCAGCAACTCCTGCTCAGTCATAGCACTCAGCTCCGGGTAATCGAAGGAAGCCTTCGAGTCAGCCGTAATCCTCCAGATGCGGCCATGAGATTTATCGCGACGCGGATCAGCATAACTTGCCTGATAATGCCCAATGATCGGATTGAACCAGTCAGCGATGTAGAGGGCGCCATCCGGCCCTACCGAAACATCCACCGGACGAAATGCATTGTCGGACGACATAATCAAACGGGGAAGCTGAGTCGTCTGAAATCCGGAACCGGCATCTTTAAATCGGTGTAGTTCGACCACAGAGCCAAAGTAGCCACCAATCAAAGCGCTACCCTGGATCTCCTCCGGCATAGCGGACGTACCAATGATTTCAAGGGATGTTGTCTTCGGTGAAGTATCAAAGAGCGGACCTACAGAATGGTACTGATCCGGCGTATTAAGATAAGCCGCACTCGCCTCTGCTTGATAACCCCCTCCTGATGGACCGGCAAACGAGACCATGCCTGGAACGGTCCAATAGCCTTCAGGTCGATCGCCGGTTTTGTGAAACACTTGCCCAAAGTCATCAAAGGCAACCCCCCAACAATTAGCACCAGCCATGCCGCCACCAAAAAAGCTCTCCAATTGCAAACGCCGAGGGTGGTAGCGCCACACACCTGCTCGATCCAGGCGGGCAATTCCGTTCGGCGTTTCCACCCGGGATATCGCGTGAAGCCCCTGGGTAAACCACAGACTCCCGTCAGGTCCGTGAGAAATACTATTAACCAGTTGATGGGTATCACCTACGCCGAAGCCGGAAAACAAAACCTGATAGTCGTCAGCCTTCATGTCTCCATCGGTATCTTTTAGGTAGAGGATCCGGTCGAAATCGCACACGTAAACACCGTCACCTCCTGGTTCGACCCCTTGCACCATACTCAAACCTTCTGCAAACCTCCACGAGTTCTCAGCAACCCCATCGCGGTCTTTGTCTTCTAAAACCTGGATGTAATCCTGCGGAGGCATACCCGCCAGAGTTTGCGGATAAGACGGTGAACAAGCCACGTAAAGTCGGCCTGCTTCGTCCCAGGCAATCTGAACGGGATTGACCACCCCATCCAGTTCCGAGGCAAAGAGATTGGTCGAGTAACCTTCGGCCATCGAAAAGGCGGCCAATTGTTCCTCCGGTGATATAGCTAAAGTCTCATTGAATAGCACCTGAGGCACTGAACGGATTTCCGCAGGTTTGCCCTCCAGTAAATCGTAAATCGCGGTATCCGCCTCTTCGACCAGGGGCAGCTGGCTTTCAAAAGAGGCCTGCAGCGACGGTTCATCACCACCACCTCGACCATACATTTGATTCACCCGGTCACCGTAAACAAACGACCAATTGGCTGGACGCCAGCAATCGAACCACAATCGGTTCTTACTCACGATAGCCTCACGGACTTCGCTTAGATCCCCAGTCGTCGTAGCAAGTCCCAACTGCCCAGCTATCTCCTCGGCGACGACCCGTAATCCGTCATCAGTCAGGTGAACACCGTTAGTGGTTAAGCGCGACTCGCGTGGCATTCCAGTAAGGTCTATGTAAATGGCATCCAGTCGCCGCGCCATAGCTTCGATCGAGCGAGCGTAGGCCCGAACCCCTTCGTTTCTCACCGTCAGATCGGGCGCATGAGACGCCGATGGTTTTTCAAATAACATCGGGGAAACCAAAACTAACTTTCGTGTCCGCTCAGCAAATCGATCCAGCATGCGCTGATAGGCGACTTCGAAAGCCGTCAATCGCCCCACTCCATCCAAAGCTTCCATCTGGCCAAACTGAGCGATTATTACAGTAGCCCCAGTGGCCTCTAATTGATCCCCCCAATCCCCAAAATTCAAATCGCGCCACTGCTCATAAACCGTATCCGCTTCCCAAGCCATGGACCGAAAGCGAGGGCGCTTGTCGGAAAACGCGGACGCCAACAACGCTTCCAGTTCACCCGATTTTTGTTCGCGCACAAAATTCTCCTGACCCACAAATACAACGGTGTCCTCCTCCTCGATTACGAATTTCCCTTCCGCAAAAGGGGCCTCAGGTGGAATCGGCTGTAGATTGCCAAACCGGCTCAGGATCACCTCCATGGGTGGAATTCCGCTGTCGTCTAGCTCTTCAATTTCCAGGTTTCTAAAAAAGATTTGAGCCTTCGAATTGCCGTGAATTTGCAACGCTATTTTTCCGCTCAAAGGAATATCGTCTTCCTTCTCATTGTAGGTCACCGTTCGCTGGCCATTGATCAGGATCATAATCCGCGATCCGCTCGCGATGATCTCATACTGGTTCCACTCATCAGGACGCTCTACCCGACTGACAAACTCTGGATCGGCTTCTGTCAAAAATCGGCTGCGTCGGGATTCGTCGTACAAATAGCCTGAATACCCCGCCCCGATATCTGCCTGATATCCAGCCATCTCATTGGCCGGTTCGGCAACGCGCTCACTCCGGAACTGCACCCCTCCATTTACAAAACCGTCGGTACCGATGAGCTTGTATTCCAGGCGCAGATGAAAGTTCTTAAAATTGCGATCGGTAGCGAGGAACTCGTTCCGAGGGTTACCCGACAAGGAACCACCGACGATGACACCATCAACTATGTTCCAGACCGTTTCGGTATCGCCATTCCAACCATCAAAGGACTCACCATCGAAGAGAGACATCCAGCCTTTGGCGTTCACGAGGGCTGCAGTTCCCATCCAAACAAACAGGAAAACGAACGCCGTCGATCGGCAGAGTAGCTTAGGTGGAGCAGTCATGTATCTTTTATCTATGCAAATGTAAGCTGGAGACGTCCCTATTGAGAGTATCCACCAAAGCTAATTCCTACGGATCAACCCAGCATTGAAACACTCAGCTACAAGCGTATAAAAACCCATGAACAACCCTTGCAGAGGAATGGGCACAAGCTCCATCTTTTTATCCCCATCTCGACCTTAAGCTAGCACTGAAAAATCAGCCAGTGACAGGTAGAGCGCGACGACAAAGACCACGATGCCGATGCCAACTGGCTTCGCCCATTTCCAAGGTGTAAGATCCACATCACCGGAGTGCTTATGTTCCCAATCCTCTGGCAACGGCTTCACCTTACTCATGACAAACTGAAAGATCATGAGGATTGCAAAAACGATTCCCAGAAAATGAAACCCATGGACTTTTTCCGCCAGCCCAACGAACGGAGGAACGAAATAACCCAATATGAGTATCGAACATCCCAATAGGAGAGCGATATTGGCTGCACCCGCTGAAGCCCGTTTGAAAAGGAGACCCGCAAGCACGACCGAGAAGATCGGGATGAAGTACAGGCCGTTCATTTTTTGCAAATAACCAAAGATACTTTCCTGACCGGCCAACAAGGGAGCCGTGCACATCGCCAGAACAGCTACAATCAAACCGACCAATTTACCATTCCGAATCACTTTCTGCTCACTCGCTTCGTCGTGTTTGATCAAGTGCTTATAAACCCCAAGCGAAAACAATGTAGCGGTGCTATTCAGAGCCGAGTTAAACGAACTCAAAATTGCGCCGACCATAACGGCTGCAAAGAATCCAGCCAACCAGGATGGTAAGACAGAACGAACCAGGGTGCCATACGCCTGATCGGGTCGAAAGCCTGCCTGATCCGCATATAGGTGGAAGGCAATGATTCCGGGTAATACCAAAATGATCGGCGCAAGGACCTTAAACAAACCAGCAATCAGCACTCCTTTTTGTCCTTCTTTCAAGGAGGTAGCTCCAAAAGTTCTTTGAATAATTTGCTGATTGGTCGTCCAATAAAAGAGGTTCAGTAACAGAACCCCAGTAAATAAGGTACTGAATGGAACGGAAGATTCACTCCCTCCAATACTGTTAAACTTCTCCGGATGTGCCGCCTTCATTTCGCCCAACGCGGCAAAGATTCCGCCATCATTGACGGCATAAAGTCCAAATACGGCGATCATGATTCCACCGACCAGAAGACCAAATCCATTGATCGTATCGGAAACTGCTACCGTCCGTAATCCACCAAAAATGGCGTAGATCGATCCCACGATACCGATGAACCAAACGGTGCCCCACAGGATAGTCATATCATTTTGGATACCGGTCAGTTCTTTCAGATCGAGAATACCCGCTAAGCCAGTCGCACCCGTGTAAAGAATGATCGGTAAGAGAATGCCCGCGTAGGCGACGATGAAAATGATACTCGTGATCGACCGAGTCGTGCCATTGAAGCGTCGCTCCAAAAACTCTGGGATCGTCGCAATGCCGCTTCGTAAGTACTTCGGTAAGAAATAGAGTGCCATGAGCACGAGCGACGCACCGGCGATCACCTCCCAGGCCATCACCGCAACTCCATCTGTAAACGCTGCTCCATTCAACCCGACCATTTGCTCCGTCGAAAGATTCGTCAGCAGGAGCGACCCAGCAATAAATCCACCCGTCAGCGTGCGCCCTGCCAGGAAGTATCCGGTCGAGGTGCCGTGATCGTCCTTATGGGTCATTCGCCAGGTTATAAAACCGACGAGACCGGTAAAGAAAAGGAAGGTGAGAATGGTCATAATCTAATTGGGGCTTAAAAGTTTAGCCTGTTATTGAGAGCCGAGAAGACACAGGGGTCAAGGTTGCGAGTTCACCGTTAGCCACAAGAACTCTATTACAGTAATATGATTAAATACATCTCGTTTGATCATGAAAAGAACGGTCACCATTCGATACCGGATTCACTCGAAAACTACAGAGAGACTCGCAGCACAAACGCCAGATTAGCATGTTGTCACGCTCTTGAATCACGAAATCCACTACCAGGCAGAGAACAATAAATGGGTCAACTCGCTTAGTTTTTCCGCATAAGCAGGTTTACGACTGAGGTTCTTAAGTTCGTCGGGATCTTCAGCCAGGTCAAACAGCCAGGGATCCGCCCCAGGTGAAGGGATGATGAGCTTAAGGTCACCTTGACGGACCATGCCTACATCACCATAGCCGCTGGCTGCCCAATCATTACAACCACTTAGGTCGCCCCGCATCAGCGGAACCAGGCTTTCGCCAGACACGTCCGATGGCGTAGAAAACCCGGCCAGATCAGCCAAGGTAGGAAATACGTCAGTCAGATCGACCGGCGTGTTCACCACGGTACCTTCCGGGATCAACGATGGATAAGAGATCAACAAAGGAATTCGTGTGGCTGGATCAAAATAGTTACCCTTTAACCAGGTGCCTCGTTCCCCCAACATTTCACCGTGGTCGGAGGTATACACAATGATGGTGTTATCAAGCGTGCCGAGATTCTCCAACTCGTCGAGAATCCGCCCAATCTGATCGTCTACGAAGGTGATCATGCCGTAATAGGCGGCCCGTGTCCGCCGGATCTCATCATCGGTCAAGACATTCCAGTCGTCAGTCGTGCGCCGGCTAATCCCACTTTGCAAGCCCTCTGGAATATCTTCATAGCGCACCCGGGGTAAGTCTCCCTTGCCCTCATACTGGTCCCAATACGATTGTGGTGGCTGCCAAGGCCAATGCGGTTGCAGATAACTGAACACAGCCAACCAAGACGATTCCCGATCCAACCAGGGTAGCCCCCGTTGGGTGATATTCCAGCTAAGGGATTCTTCCAACGGACCGTCATACGGCCGTGCGCTATCGGGGCGCCGGTCTTCCATATTGTGCACATCCATATCCGCTTGCAGCCAATCGAAGGGTTCGCGATTGCCCGTGGTGTCCGAGACATACCACCCAGAGTGATTGTAATCGCCGATCGGGCGATAGTCGAACCCATGAAACTGATCTTCTCCAATAAAATGCATTTTCCCAGAAACCATGGTAGGATAACCATGGTAGGAAAAGAAGGTCGCATAGCCCGACCCGATCGTGTCGCAATTGTCATTATTACCCCGCACTCCGATTTCCGTGGGGTACTTTCCTGTCAACAACGACATCCGTGCCGCCACACAAGCGGGCCAGGTGGCGTAGGCAACGGTAAATCGGGCACCTCGCGATGCTAACCGGTCCAGATTGGGAGTTTGGACAATCGGATGCCCCGCCGCACCGAACGCATCCCACACATGTTCGTCCGCCATGAGTATCAGCACATTGGGCTGATCCTGATTGGCTTCACTGGCTGATTCTGACGAACAGCCGGATAAACCAATGAACAGCGGAAGCAGTAATCCGAAAAACCGTTTATACTTAAACATCCTTCACGACCTCATACTTTTTCACAAAATCGGGATCGATATCCACCCCGATACCAGGACCTGTCGGAACCTTGATCTTACCGTTCTCAAGACGAAGCGAGGAGGTCGCACATTCAATGGGCACATCCTCATATCCCTTGAATTCAATGTGCGGCCCCGCATTGGGCATCGCGGATACCAGGTGCAACATATAGATGTATCCGAATCCTCCCGACAGGTGTGGAATGCAAGTCTTTCCGAGAGCGGCGCCCATATGCGCCGCTTTGAGCGAGCGAATCATTCCACCAAAATAGTAATGATCCGGCTGAACGACATCCAGACCTCCATTCGCCAGTAACCAACGAAACGCATGCATACTATGCTGTTGTTCGCCACCCGCGATGGGGATGGAAAGCGCATCCGCTACCTGCCTGGTTCCTTCCAACCAGTCAAAAAATACCGGTTCCTCGAAATAACTGTAATCGTATTGCTGCAATAGCCTGCCCACACGAATCGCTTCCTCCACATCTTTGAAATACCCATTCGCATCCGAATAGAGGGCCATATCCGGCCCGAAGGTTTCTCGTATCAGTGGGATAATCTCTTCCGTCCGACCGACCGGGCCTCGTGCGTCCAGGTCCTTGGTCATGAACATGAGCGCACCCACCTTGATCTTCACAGCCTCAGCCTTGCTTTTCTCTACTGCCGCCTTGATGAGGGCTACTGATTCCTTAACCGGTTTCTCCCGCCATTCCGTTGCCTGATAGACAGGAATGTGAGTATTGTGAACTTTACCGATAAGCTGACCCACCGGCTTGCCGGCAATCCGCCCCATCATATCTAGAATCGCAAACTCAACCGTCGCGAGCGGAATACCAATTCCCAGTCCTCCCAACCGGTAGTTAAACTGAAACTCCAAGGCTTTATCGAGTAGTTCGTCCAAACGTCTGGCATCCTGGCCGATGAATACCGGCTGCACCCGGTTTACAAAAATGGGATAAAGCAGGTTCATCGTATTGTGAGAAACCGAAATCCCT
>CALGUT010000089.1 GCA_937920335.1 uncultured Opitutales bacterium | reverse complement strand
TGGAGGAGCAAGGTGACACACTTGTCATTCGTTTGATGGGCGTCTGGGTGCTCGACCGTGAGGCTCCTTCATTCAGAGAATTTCTGGAAAATGGGGCGATCAGTTCAGGCATCCAATCTTTGATGCTCGAGACGAAGGACCTTAAAGACTGGGATTCGTCGTTACTGGTGTTTTTAAACCAGGCGAAGGAGTGGGCAGATGGAAGAACGATGGGATTCAACTGTGATTGTTTGCCGCACGGATTGGGTCGTTTGATGCTGCAAACGCAGAGTGCCGTAGACTCCAGAACGGAGCCGAAAGATCCGGAAGGGGATCCCAGTTTCGCGCAAGAGGTGGGAGACTACACGCTCAGGTACTGGGCAGATATACGGATCTTTGCTGATTTTATTGGAGAAATCATTTTCTCCTTCTTACGGATGCTCATTGGTAAATCTCGTATGCGCTGGGTCGATTGTTTTCGTGCAATGCAGGATACTGGACCGATGGCGTTGCCGATTGTCGGGCTGATCAGTTTTCTGATCGGGGTGACCCTCGCATTTCAGGCTGCGGATCTTTTGGAGGACTTTGGCTCCGAGTTCTTCACTCCTGCTTTTGTCGGCTTAGCAATGGTGAGAGAGATGGGACCCATCATGACCGCCATCGTGTTGGCCGGTCGTACGGGCGCCGCCTTCGCATCAACGATCGGCTCCATGAAAGTAGCTGAGGAAATCGATGCCTTGAGGACGCTCGCAGTATCGCCGGTTGATTACCTGGTGCTACCGCGGGTTATCGGTCTTTCGATCATGACACCGTTGATGGTCATCTACGCGAATTCGCTGGGAGTGATGGGTGGTATGTTAGTTGCGAAAGTTAAACTGAATATGCCGGCTCAAACCTATATCCAGGAAACGTTTTTGAACATTGGTATGACCGATATTGCTTCCGGACTTATTAAGTCGAGTGTGTTTGGGATGATCATTGCCTATTCCGGTTGTTTACGCGGAATGAACTGCGAAAACAGTTCCACCGGAGTGGGACGGGCCACGACTTCTGCCGTTGTCACGTCGTTACTGTTCATCATTATTTCTAATTCCCTCTTTGCAGTCCTCTACAGTATTTATGACATTTAAAACCTGTGCCTGAAGCTCCCCATATTGAAGTTAAAGATCTGGTATGCGCCTACGGTGATTACCTGGTGCTTCGTGATATCTCGTTTAAGGTTAAGCGGGCGGAGATCCTCGTAATCATGGGACGGTCAGGTTGCGGGAAAAGCACCTTGCTGAAGCATCTGATCGGTCTCCGGGAACCGAGGGAGGGGCAAGTCCTTTACGATGGGAATGATTTTTTTGCTGGATCGGAGAAGGACCGTCAGCAATTGCTCCGGAAATTTGGTGTGCTTTACCAGGGCGGCGCTCTCTGGAGTTCGATGACTTTAGAAGAAAACGTCTCGTTCCCACTAGAGGAGTATACGAACCTCAAAAAGTCTCAGATTCGGGAGATTGTTGATATGAAGCTGAGTCAAATGGGGCTTAAAGGATTCCAGAGCTTCTATCCAAATGAGTTGAGTGGTGGTATGCGAAAGCGCGCTGGGTTGGCCCGCGCCATGGCTTTGGATCCTGAGATATTGTTTTTCGACGAGCCATCGTCGGGGCTGGACCCAGTGAGTTCAAAACGGTTGGATGACTTGATTCTAAATATCAGAGATCTGTTCAACACAACGGTGGTGGTCGTTACGCACGAATTGGATAGCATATTCGCGATCGCGGACAAAGCGGTGATGTTGAGTCCGCAAACGAAATCGATGATCGCGATTGGAGATCCCAATGATTTGATCGAGAACTCCGAAAATGAACGGGTAACTGAATTCCTGAGCCGTAAAGGGGGTCGGTATATGGGCGGCGCTTAGCAGACATGATTACTCGATCTTTAATTATCTTCCAGAAGCAGAGTTGCACTTTACGTGACAGTTCTATAACTCCCTTTTTTGTTAACCATGAGTGCTAAACCGAACGCCACAGTTGTCGGATTATTTGTATTGGGGGCTTTTGCCTTTTCAGTTGTCGCATTGGTCTTCTTGGGCCGTTCTGCGTTTTCCAGGGAGAGCTATCAATTCGTAACTTATTTCGACGAAACAGTGAGTGGATTGGAGGTCGGAGCCGCCGTAAAGTTTCGGGGGGTCAAAATTGGCCAGGTAACGGAACTGAAAATTTTTCTGGGTGAGACGGATGGCGAGGGTACTTCGAGCCGGATTCCAGTGATTTACGAAGTCGACAAACGGCGCCTGGACGAAACTCTCGGTGATCTTATTGATCCGTCAGATCCTGACTCATTGCGGCGATATATTGACAATGGTCTCCGTGCGCGACTCGCTGCGCTCAGTTTCATTACTGGACTGATGTACGTTGAACTGGATATCGTCGACCCAGAGGAATATCAGGCTGAGTACTACAGTCAATTTGCCGATCTTTTTGAGATTCCGACCTTTAAAGGCACACTGGCTGAACTGTCCGACAACGTAACGGATTTTATAAAACGCTTCAATGAGGTCGATTTTCAAGGTATCTCACTGCGATTGATTGATTTGATGGAGAATCTCAACGCGCAGATTCAAGATGCTGATTTGGGCGGTATTTCTGGAAGCCTTCAGGCGACTGCAGACTCATTTACTACGCTGGCACAATCTCCACAGGTGCCTCTGTTACTGGAAAAAATGCAGTCTACGCTTACTGAGTATCAGGAATTGGCCGTTGATGTGAGATCAAAGGTTCAGCCTACGACTGGTGAGTTGCGCGAAGCGCTTCGGCAACTCACGAAAACGCTCGAGAGTTTGGAGACGACAACCGCTTCTTTACATACGATGGTGCGGCCGCAATCGAGTGTACGTACTAATTTGGATGACGCGCTAATTGGCCTAACGGAAGCAGCTGAGTCCTTGAGGAGCCTTACGAGCTACCTTGAAAGAAATCCAAGTGCGCTCATCAGCGGACGGCATTCCTCCCCAGACTAATCTCCACGCTTTCTATGAGACACTCATCTTACTTTTGGTTCGCTACTTTGCTTCTAACGCTGCTCTACAATGTCGGTTGTATCGGTATCGGTGGAAACAATGAGGTCCAACCCACCCGCTATTATACCTTGCAGGCAACGGGCCACACTCAGCTTATTGCTGATGGGCAAGACACCATTGAAGTCGGTATCGATCAGATAGATATCCCTGATTACCTGAATCGGAAAGAGATTGCGCTTCGGACCGGGCGAAATGAGCTTCGATATACGGAACGACATTTATGGGCGGAGCGACCCAACGACGCCTTGGAGCGTATTTTAACCAAGAATATTGAACGGCAGTCGGACAGCTCATTAACGGTGCATGGACTGCCGTGGCCGGATAGTGCGGATCCTGAGATTGTGCTGAAACTGAGCTTCCAATCCTTTGAAGGGCAGGAAAGTCCGAGTGCGAGAGTGCTTTTAGATGTCAGTTGGACTATACAATCCTCAAGTGAGGGAACTATCTTCAAACAAGGAATTTTTAACGGTGGGGACTTAAAGTGGAAACGTGGAGACTACTCTAGTCTGGCGAGCGGACTTTCAGACAGTTTAGTTACGTTGGGGCAATTGATTGCAGCTGATCTCGATGAAGTGGTGGATTCGCTCTACCAGTGATGTTAGGGCTAAAATGCAGACCATGAGAATTTTAGTGCAATTTCCCCACGGGTAATTTTAGACTTTGGTTCTTCGTTCGATGGAATCTTTTACATCATTAGCTGAGTGTCGTGCTTTAAAGGACCGGTTTCATGTTCTCGGTAAGACGGTGGGCCTTGTTCCCACTGGTGGAGCTCTGCACGCGGGGCATAAAAAGCTTATCGAAACTGCTCGGAGTAAGGTAGATATATTGATCGTCAGTATATTTGTGAATCCAAAGGAGTTTAGCCTTCACGAAAAATACGAGCGTTACCCACGGCGTAAACAGACTGACCTAGAGATGTGCGAAGAATTGGGAGTCGATTGGGTGTTTTGTCCCGATCCGAAGGAGCTGTTTCCGAGCGATTATTCTACGCTGGTGAACGAAAGTCAGATTACATTCGATTTGTGTGGGCAATCTCGGGCTCACTATTTCCCCGGTGCGCTAACCTTAACGGCTAAGTATCTTAATCTGTTTTACCCGAATGTAATATTCTTCGGCCAGAAGGAAGCTCAAAAGATTGCCGGCGTTCGACGCATG
Source organism: uncultured Opitutales bacterium (assembly GCA_937920335.1). GTDB lineage: Bacteria > Verrucomicrobiota > Verrucomicrobiia > Opitutales > UBA2995 > UBA2995. The sequence continues at coordinate 2,658 of CALGUT010000089.1, read as the reverse complement.
ATTCGCGACTTACACTTCGATGTTCGTGTAGAAGTATGCCCTATCGTACGAGAAGAATCTGGATTGGCGGTCGATTCCCGGAACGAATGGTTTTCTGCGCAGCAAGCCTTGGATGCTGCGGGAGTGTATGAAGCACTTAAGGCAGGAAAAGACATGGTCGATGGAGGAATCCGTAATCCAGATCGTATTTCAGCTGAAGCCATTCATATCCTGAGTCGGAGACGGCGGATTCGAATCATCTATGTGGCCATTGTAGACAAAGATTCTATTACTCCGGTGCGTGAGGTGGTACCGGGGCAGACGATGATCGCAGCGGCTGTTTGGGTGGATGAGATCCGTATGATTGACAATATTATTCTTTGATGGATCGACCCCATTACCTGGGATTGCTAATCCTCCTCGTTATCAATCATTTCAATGACTGACTCATTCGATGTTCTTGTAATCGGTAGTGGTATTGCCGGGCTGAGTTTTGCGTATAAGACCGCCCAACTAGGTCTAAAGGTCGGAATCATTACGAAGAAGCAACAGGCTGAATCGAATACGAACTACGCCCAAGGGGGCATCGCCGTCGTGACATCGGCAACGGATGACTTCGATCTTCATGTTAGAGATACGTTGATCGCGGGAGATGGTCTCTGTGATGAAAACGTCGTTCGTCAAATTATTGAGGAAGGTCCCAAGCGGGTTAAGGAGCTGATTGATCTTGGTTTGGAGTTTTCCCGCATTAATGAAGAGTCGTATTCGCTCGGAAAAGAAGGAGGCCATTCTAGACGCCGAATTCTCCATGTCGCTGATATGACGGGTAAGGCAATTGAAACCGCTTTGCTGTCAGCCGTTGAGCAGCATCCCTTGATCGATACTTTCGAGCACACATTTGCGATCGATCTAATCACTCTGCGTAAATTGAAGCAGCTGGAAAGCGGATCTGCACCTGCGGATGACAGAGTGCTGGGTATCTATGTGTTGGATGTGCTCACGGGTGAAGTTCGGACAGTTTCCGCTGGTGCCGTCATGCTCGCTTCCGGGGGAGCTGGTCATGTGTATCCGTTTACGAGTAACCCTTCGATCGCGACGGGTGATGGGATCGCTATGGCATACCGGGCGGGAGTCCCGGTAGAGAACATGGAGTTTATTCAGTTCCATCCGACAACCTTGTATTCGAGTTCTGAAAAACGATTTTTAATAAGTGAAGCGGTTCGCGGTGAGGGAGCGTTGCTGCGCGATCTTTCTGGAGACCGGTTTATGGATCAGTATGATGAACGGGCCGAGCTTGCTCCTCGTGACATTGTTGCAAGAGCTATCGACGCAGAAATGAAAAAGAGCGGTTCGACGCACCTGTGGCTCGATATTACGGAAAAAGACGAAGCCTATTTGAAGGGTCGTTTCCCTTCAATCTTTGCAGCCTGTCTTGCTCAGGGTATAAATATATCCAAGGATTGGATACCGGTGGTTCCCGCTGCTCATTATCTCTGTGGCGGTGTGGCCACAAATTTGGATGCTGAAACCAGTCTTCCTGGGCTCTATGCCTGCGGCGAAGTGGCCTGTACGGGATTGCATGGTGCAAATCGCTTGGCTAGCAACTCATTGTTGGAGGCTTTGGTTATGGCCAATAACGGTGCTGTCGCAGTAGATGAGTTTCTTAAGAAAGGGAATTCTGGCCCAGAAGATCTTCCCGCGTGGGTGGATGGTGAAGTGGGGGATCCCGATGAGAGGGTCGTGATAACCCATAATTGGGAAGAGCTTCGTAAGGCGATGTGGGATTATGTGGGAATCGTCAGAAGCACGAAACGCCTGCGACGAGCCCAAAAGCGAATCGAAAACTTATCGGCAGAGATCAATGAGTTCTATTGGGATTTCAAAGTTGAACCCAGGCTTCTTGAACTTCGAAATTTGATCCAAGTAAGCGAATTGATAGTAGAATGTGCGCTACAGCGTAAGGAGAGTCGTGGACTTCACTATACCCTGGATTACCCTGATAAGGCAGATCAGCTCCGAAATACGATTGTGCCGCCCCGTGATTGATGGTGGTTCCTCGTCGCTGAATCAGGTACAATTAGGCATCTGAATTTTGGGGAGTGGCGTCAAAGCATAATTTTGGCCAGATTTCTTATTTGCGAGCATTTAGAGTGAAATTACATTATAAATGATTCCTAACAGGGTCTAATGTTTAGGAACTGCTAAATAATTTAACTGGATTGCATGTATTTTGCACCATTTGAACCGAGATGTTGACATATTTCTTCAACTTTTAACTCTCAGCGTTTAATCTCATCCGTCCTATGGAGCCCTCTAGAAATGGCCCTACAATCTCAGTGGGGCTACCGGTGTTTAACGGCGAAAATTTCGTGCGTGAAGCCATCGAGTCTATATTGTCGCAGACTTTCTCAGATTTTGAGTTGGTTATATCTGATAATGCATCGACAGATAGCACCCAAAGTATCTGTGAGGAGTATCAGCAGAAGGACAAACGAGTTCGGTATTTCCGCAGCCCTGAGAATCGCGGTGCGTCTTGGAATTTTAACAAAACGTTTCACCTCTCCCAGGGTGAGTATTTCAAGTGGGCCGCCCACGACGACGTTCTTCTGCCGAGATATTTGGAAGAAACATTAAGGTTTCTCAAAGATACTCCCGACGTGGTTTTAGTCCATTCACGTG
>CALGUT010000088.1 GCA_937920335.1 uncultured Opitutales bacterium | reverse complement strand
CATAAAAATGAGAATTCCCAACAAGGGAAGCGATGGACGTTTCGTCATGGGGCGATCCGTTCGCATGAAATACTCACGTTAAAAAGGAATAAGTGATGTCGTGTAAAGTTCGGTCGAAAGATGTTATTTGATCCAGCCTTTATCGGATGTGCGGGACGTATACCAGGCCAGGAAAGCAGCTACCAAGAGAGGTAGCACCATCATCATGAAAATCTCGAAGAGTCCGTATTGAATATCTGACTTTGCCAATCTCATGTTCGGTATCATTTGGGCCATTACACCGATTAAAGAGGCTAGAAAGCAGTATTGTGCCATCATTTTCTTAAGCAGCAACAGGATGCTACCGAGCGTGCCGCCAAATACGGCGATAGCGAAGGCAATGGTCGCCCAGGCTGGTCTTCCATGAATGATCGCTTGATGAGACTCTGGCATAGCTGTGACAACGTTAGGGTTCAGTTGGCCGACGAAGTTCATGACGCCCATAAGGTTCCAGATGAGCGCGAGGGCTCCGACCATCCAGAAGCTAATATGGGGTCGATTCGTATTTGTATCATTCATGTGTAAGAACCTGAATCGTGCTTCGGACGGTTATTGAGTGATGAACCACTTCGAGTCCCAGATTAGGCGGTCGTCACCGGCTTCAAGCTTACCGGGGTGGCGTAGGTGGTTGCCTTTGGTTTTGGTCAGAGCGTCTCCGAGTTCTTTGCGATACTCATCGGCTGCGTCAGACAGTTGCTTGAGTATCTCTGGATATTGGTCCTTTACGTCAGTCGTCTCTGCAGGATCGGTATCCAAATCGTAGAGGGCGAATTCGGCAGTAAAACTTTCATACGGGGCAGGAAATCCGTTTGTGCCGCCGGATTTTCCGGCTCCCAAAGTGCCGTACTTATGAGGGAAAACCAGCTTCCAATGTTCACTCCTGATCGCCTGAAGTTCTCCTTTTCCATATTGAGGGAAGAATGCATGCGGGGACTCGGTATTGGCTTGGTCGAACATCAGACTGCGGATGTCTCTTCCGTCTATTTTGTGGGCCGGTAGTTTTGCATCAATCAGGTGAGCAATGGTTGGAAGTATATCAATGGTTGAAGCGAGCAGATCGCAGCTGGTATTCGCTGGAATTCTTGCGGGCCAGTTAAAGATCGTGGGAACCCGCGTTCCACCGTCAAACGACGTGTGCTTGTGGCCACGGTAGATACCCGCTGAACCGGCATGATCACCGTAGGAGGCCCAGGGGCCGTTGTCGGTTGTGAAAATAATCAGGGTGTTGTCGCGCACACCGTATTTCTCCAAAGATCCTACGATTTCACCAATCGACCAGTCCAACTCCATAACCACATCCCCGAAGAGTCCGGCCCCACTTTTTCCCAGGAATCGATCACTCGCGTAAATGGGAACGTGCACCATCGAATAGGGTAAATAGATGAAAAAGGGGTTCTTATGGTTACGGTCGATGAATGATTGAGCGGATTCGGTGGCCCACCTGGTAAGTAATGCCTGGTCTTCTGGCTGAAGGTCTTGATGAACTACGGTTTCGTCGTGGAGGAACGGCAGGGGTTTATACACTTCGAAACGTTTGGGGTCATCCAGTGCTAACCCAGCGTAACGCGGATGCTGGGGCCACATGTCGTTGGAGTAGGGGATTCCGTGGTATTCATCGAATCCCTGACTGGTTGGGAGAAATTTTGGGTGGTGGCCTAAGTGCCACTTTCCGTAGGCGGCGGTGGCGTACCCCTTTTGTTTAACCAATTCGGCAATGGTCATCTCGTTCGGGTTTAGTCCAACCTCAACTTTCGGACTGTAGGCACCGTTGATGCCCAATCGTACGTTCAAGACTCCGGTCATTAAGGCAGAGCGTGAAGCCGAGCAAACCGGTGCGCTTACGTGAAAATCCGTAAAACAGCGGCCGGTTTGTGCTAATTTGTCCAGATTAGGCGTTGGATAGTCTCTTGCGCCAAATGGCCCAATATCTGCATAACCCATATCATCTACGAATATGAGTATGATGTTTGGGAGATCCTTAGAAGCACCGTTAACAATTCCAGAATTTAGAAGCACGAATGCGATCAGTAGACTTAGGGAGTAACGAATGCGGGTAGAGAAGGTGTCCATAGAATATAAGGTTATTTGGGATCGGGCCGTCAGTTCAATACATGACTGTATTTTTTCTGGAATTTCTATCTGTCAAGGGTTGGTTAAAAAACTAACCGCAAGATTGCTTTTCCAAAAAGCTCTCCCTAGGAAGGGCAGTATGTTGAACAGCTCTGTTGTTTTTTTTGTCCTCGTGATAGCTGCCAATTCGGCGTTCTCGCAGTGGAACCAATGGAGAGGTTCTGCAGACGGACAAGGAATTATCGAAGGGAAGGCCCCAGTGACCGAATGGTCAGAAACCAAGAACATTATCTGGAAATCTCCCATTTCCGGAGTCGGGAGTTCTTCACCTGTTTTAGCTGATGGAAAAGTCTTTATTACCTCGGCCGATGAAAAGCGGGGGAAGTTTTACTTAATTTGCTATGACCAGAAGACCGGTAAGCAGTTGTGGCAGAATCAGGTCTTCTGGGGCGATGTGTTAGACAATCTTCACAAAAACAATACGCATGCTCCCGCGACGGTCGCAACCGATGGTGAGGTGTTGACGGTGGTTTTTGGAGTGAACAAAGCGGTTTGGATTGCGGCCTACAATCTTCAGGGGAAAAAGCTCTGGGATAAGGAGATTGTTAAGGTGAAGTCCAACTTCGGAATCGGATCGAGTCCGATTGTATACGAGGATAAGGTTATTGTTTTGAGCGATATGGAGCCGAAACCACTGATAGTGGCTTACCGATTAAAGGATGGTAAAGAGGTATGGAAGACGCGTCGCAATGATAAGGGAGATGCTGATTTTCATAGTTATTCGACGCCTCGAATTTACAAAATCGATGGGAAAGACCAGTTAGTAACAACCGGATTGGGAAAGGTGAAATTTTATGATCCTGATACGGGTAAACTTAATTGGGATATTGAAGCGAGCGCGGATGCGACGGTGGGCTCACCATTGCTGGATAGGCGTTATTTATACGTAAATGGGGGTTATCCTCAGAATGGAACCTCGGCAATAGACCTTCGTCGACAAGAGGTCATTTGGAAGAATCGGTTTTCATCCTACATCGTTTCGATGGTGTTTCATGATCATCACATCTATGGGAGTACTAATCGCGGAGAATTTGCCTGTATGGACGCGAAGTCGGGAGTCATTCTTTGGAGGGAACGCTTCCGTACGGATGTACAGTCTTCTCCGTTTACCGCAGGTGGTAATATCTACCTAATGCTTCGGGATGGAACGACCAAAGTGATAAAGCCAGATCCGAGTAAATACATTGAAATATCCGAAAATGTGTTACCTGGTAGAACAGATGCTACACCGGCGATTGTGGATGGTTTGATGTATCACCGGACGGAAGAGGCGCTTTATTGTATCGGCGAGGGGTGACCTTGCAGATTATAGCCCGGGCTTTGTAGGCCTATTCCAAAATCGTCCGTAGTATTTTGACATTGGAGGCTAAGTGCACTCCGTAGGGTGGGTCTGTTCGAATTCTCCATTCTGCGTTTATGTTAACCTCTAAGTATCTTCTATCCATTTTCGGCCGGCTTCAGTTAATGTTGTTGGTGAGCGTTGTCCTGTGCAGTGTTGCGTCTGGGGATGATTGGAAGGAATGGCGTGGTAACAGTGGCGATGGATATGTGGAGCAATTAGACTTTCCCGTCGAGTGGTCGCCTGACAAAAACATTATTTGGAGAACGGAATTACCGGCTCCTGGAAACTCTTCACCGATAGTGTATGGAGATCATGTCTTTGTAACTTGTGCGAACGTCGATGGGACTGAGCGCTCTTTGATAGCGTTTGATCGTGAGACAGGGAATCAACTATGGAAGGAGTCCGTGTTCTATGACAAAGATGACCCGACTCATGCCACGAACCCGTGGTGTGCGGCGACGCCAGCGACTGATGGTGAGGCCGTATTTGTCTGGAATGGATCTGCCGGAGCTACTGCCTACGACTTTGAGGGAAATAGGCTTTGGCACCGGGATTTAGGCGAATTTGTTCATCGCTGGGGGCATGCGTCGAGTCCGAGAGTATTTGAGGATACAGTCATCTACTTCGGAAGTCCAGGGCCGCGTGTGATCCTTACGGCATTAGACAAAACGACCGGTGAAACGGTTTGGGAAACTGTATTGTCTGAAGTGGCATCGCCGCCTGAAGATCTTCACGGATCGTTTGTAACTCCGTTTTTATGGGAGAACGGGAGCCGAACAGAATTGTTGATCCCTCTACCTGGCTACTTGGCTAGCTTCGATCCAACTACGGGAGATGAGTTTTGGCGCTGCCGTGGCTTGGGGACGCTTACTTACACAGACGCGATGGTAGGGGAGGATGTAATTCTTGCCTTTAGTGGTTACAGGGGCCCGGCTTTTGGAATGAAATTACCATCCCCGTCTGATACTGGTGATCTGACAAAGTCTCATCGTATTTGGTTTAACGATACTGTGATTCAAAGAGTTGGATCTGGAGTGATCGTTGGGGATCAGTTTTTCCTGTGCGGGCGGAAAGGGGATCTCCACAGTGGAAATATTTATACCGGAGAAACCGTGTGGGAACATAACCTACGTGAACAGGCGTGGAGCGCTATCAGTCTGGTTGATGGGAATCTGTGGCTGACTGATCAAAGCTCAACAACTCACATATTTGAGCCCGGTTCTGCCTGGAACCTTATTCAAGCAAATAGTATGAGCGAGAACGAGCGGAGTAATTCGACTCTAGTTTTCCTGAATGAGCGATTGTATTTTCGTACTCATGACGCCATCTATGCGATTGGTCAGAAGTAGCCCTTTTATTGCAGCTTTTGGTAGTTGAGTCGGGAGCGGTCTGTCGCGATGTTATTGTTAGTCATCCGA
>CALGUT010000087.1 GCA_937920335.1 uncultured Opitutales bacterium | reverse complement strand
TTGTATTTCTTTAAGCCCTTTGTTTACCGATCGGATACTGCTCTATTCAGCTTATTCCGATTGGGAGGTCCCACTTAATACTTGATTGAGCAGCTTCTTGTTCAAACCATGGAAGTGCTTCTCCTAACGGGTCCAATGCGAGTCTGTAAGTGCCGAAATGATAAGGGATAACGTTTCGAGCTCGTAAGTCATTGGCTGCTTGTACGGCTTCCGGGGGGTTGAGGTGTTTATCTTTCAGAAACCAACGGGGTGAGTAGGCACCGATCGGCAGAAGTGCGATATCGATCGGACTTTCATTCCCGATTTCTGAGAAATGGGGGCCGTAGGCGGAGTCGCCGGCATAATATACGCGGTGCTTTCCGTCGGATATAACGTAGCCCAAGGCCATATAGCCCTGTTGCCACGGATAACGCCAACCGCCGTGAAGGGCTTCCACGGGCATGATTGTCAGGGAGCCCAGGTTAAACGGCTTTCGAAGTTGAACTGAATGGGCTCGGCGCAAATTAGCGGGGCTTAAAAAGCGCTCAGTTTTATTCGGGAGATAAATAGGAGTATCCGGAAACAAGGAAAGGCTCGGGTTATTTAAGTGATCCATATGGGCATGGCTCACTAGAATTGCCTGAGGATTTACTTCATGGATTGCCTTAGATACGGGCAATCGCCGGGGAACGACTCCGATGGTCCTGGCAAAAACGGGATCGAGCAAGAGGGTTTGGTTTCGCCAAACGATAATAAAGCTGGAATGACCCAGCCAAGCGATCTGGGGTAACTCAGAGTCAGGTGGGAATTTTGAAATATCGACCTGTCGGATATTCGTTTCGAGACTGGCGTCGGGAAGTTTATCAATACCTGAATATCGATACTGCGGCTTTCTCAAAGAATGACTCGTAGTTTTAGGATTGGCCATCTAACGGTAGGCAAATCGTTACTACAATGCCGTTTCCATTCTTTCGGTTCTTAAGGCTGAGGTCACCGCCGTGCAGTTGGGCGATACTCTTGCATATGGGCAATCCTAAGCCAGAGCCTCGTTCGTGTCGCTCTGACTCTTGGAAAAAACGCTCGAAGACCCTTTTAATTTTGTTTTCGGAAATTCCGGGCCCGCGGTCTGTCATTTCAAGTTCCCAATAGCCATTTCTTGTTTTTGAACTTAGGGTAATCGGTGACTGTTTTGGAGAAACGGAAATGGCATTGGAAAGTAGATTGAACAAGAGATGTCTCAACCATAGAGGGTCAAATGTTACCGTTTTTTTCAGGTCGTTTCGCAGATCGAACGTGAGTTCCTTGTCCTCGCACAGAACATTCGCATCTTGTGAGAAGTCATTGAGGAACTCCTGGCAGTTTTGCTCACTTAAATTGAGCTTCAATGCGCCCGCATCTGCTTTTGCGAGAATGAGGAGGTCGTTAATTACCTTATTCAGACGATCTATTTGCTCGAGTTGATTTTCTATAAATTCAGCTCGTTCATCCACAGGATGATTCAGCTTATTGAGCATTTCTTCGGTATTGATGCGGATCAGTGAAAGCGGGGTTTTTAGCTCGTGGGAAGCATCTGCCGTGAATCTTTGAACTTGTTCGAAGGATGCCTGAAGTCTGTCAAACATTGAGTTCAGGAGTATTGCGAGTCTGGCCACTTCATCATCAGTATTAGGTAAGGGGATACGTTCGCTCATGTTCTTGGCAGAAATTCTTGAAGCCGTCTGTTCGATGATCGCAATCGGTTTTAACGCATAACGGCTAAGACCGTAACCGATGGCCATACTGGTTAAAAATATCGCTATGAGTCCCATAGAGGCGACTCTTAAGAGGTTGTTCTCCAGCACGAGCAAGCCTTGTAATGAAGATGCTATGTGGATGTCGTATCCTGCCGCTTGGTACTCACCGACTCGCAGGCTTCCCAACCCTTTGTCGGTAATTGTAACTCTTCTTTTGTTGTGAACAGAGGCAGGAAATGTGATCCCGTTTAAATTGCTGGAGGTATAGAGCGGGTGTTCATGATCCCTCCCCACTTGAAAGAAGAATAGAGCGGCATCCAGTTCTGTGTGTTCGCGTATGGCATCTATGGCAGCGTTCGGGTTCTCTCTTTCCAGATGACTGAGAATGCTTGGCAGAATGTCTCCAAATTCTGTATCATTTAACACGTCCATGCTTGCGATATAATTCTCCCGCAGATGATAGCGCCCGAATAGCATAAAGACAGCTGCCGTGACCGTAACGGCGACGGCATACCAAACGGTCAATCTGGATGATAACGTTCTCACGGAATCGAGTATCCAACCCCTCTTAGCGTTTTTATCAACGGTGGATCTTTGTGTTCCGGAAACATATTTCGCAGTTTGCGGACATAGACATCAATTAGATTGCTCTGCATATCGTAGTGTGCATCCCAGATCTTTTCTCCGATTTGAGTTCGGGTGAGGACACGCCCTTTGTTTTGCAGAAGAATTTCCAGGAGTGCGAATTCCCGGTTGGTCAGGTCGATGGATCTGTCTCCGTAGGAGACGGTGTGTGCGAGCAGGTCCATCTTGATTCCGCGATATTCTAATACGGATTGCCGGACCTGACTGGAGCGACGAAGTTGGGAGCGTGCACGCGCTAATAATTCGGTAAAGCTAAACGGCTTGGGAAGGTAGTCGTCAGCACCGATATTCAAACCTTTTACGCGATCGTCCAGTGAGTCCCGAGCACTCAGAATCAGCACGGGTTCATTGAAACCACAGGTTCTCCAGTCTCTGAGTAGGTCTAGTCCGTCACCGTCGGGTAGGCCCAGATCCAGGATGATCAAGTCATAACCGCCTTCAGCGAGGTAGTCGTTGGCTTCAACGCAATTCTTGGCCCACTTGGTCGTATAAGCGTTTTCACGTAGCCCGTTTTCGATAAATCGAGCTACTTTTATTTCATCTTCTACAATTAGGATTCTCATACTAGACGAACAGTTCTGAATCCGATGTCTACCGTGAAAGCGAACCCAGAAATGCCATGAGATCGATTACGTTCTGATCCGT
>CALGUT010000086.1 GCA_937920335.1 uncultured Opitutales bacterium | reverse complement strand
AGATGATTATGTCCCAGACGATCCAGCTACGGGCACCAACGAGAAAATGAATCCCGCCTATGCATTGATTGAACCTCAGCTTCCATCGACCCATGGTGATTACAAAGGGACGGCGGTTCAGTCTGAACAATTTTCCTATAAAGCGGGTTTGGTATTGAGGATTCGAGAAAGCGCGACTGCTCCATCCGGGTACGACTATGACTTTGTCACATACCAGAGGACCGCCCCTGCGAAACCCAACAGCGCTCGTGTTCTCGAATCTGATGGTCGTCCCAAAGAAGTTCTTCTGGATAAATCCGCTCTACCAGCCGGACTCGTTTCAATTCAAAAATACAATGAAGACAGCGATGGAAATCCAACCAGCGGTTTTTACGACAAACGGCAAATCGCCGCTTTGGATGTCATAGAGCTAGATATCGATCTATTGAGATCAACCGTCGATGATACAGACCCTGACTTTGACAGCGGAGCATGGAACGACACGTTTAAGCAGACCACCGGTCAAAACGATTGGAATGGTATCATGTATGTTGAGACACCCTTCAGCTCTTCCAGTGCCGGCCGTGCCGATAAAATTCGTCCCGCAAAGTCCGGGATCGCAGTTCGACTCAAAAACGGCAAAGAAATCCCATCTCCTTCGACAGCGGTTGACCCAGGATTTACGTTGGCCACCAATGCACCGCTCTACGTACTAGGTGATTACAACGCTGACGGACTTTCCTCAACAGGATCTGCAACCTCCCCAGACGCATCGTCTGAAAAGCCAGCAGCTCTCATAGCTGATGCCATCACGATCCTGAGCAACGAATGGCAAGCACAGGATTTTGATAAACAATCCAAGAAAGGAACTTCAAACCGAAATGCCAAATTCACAGAAGTGTCGGCTGCTTTTCTAACTGGCCAGTCGCCTACCATACCGAATTCAGATAATTTTAGCGGAGGTGTACACAATTTCCCTCGCTTCCTGGAAAAATGGTCCAATGTCGAGTTTCGATACCGGGGATCACTGGTTGCACTTTTCGAAAGCGAAGTGAACTGGAGACATATGCGTCCGAACTTCGGCAACTGGTATAGCCCCCCGAAACGTAACTGGGGATTTTCAACCATCTTCGCGAACGGCCAGTACCCACCGGGTACCCCCAACACACGAGATTTCAGACGGAAGAACTTCAAATTTATCTCCGAAACAGAATATCAAGCAGCAGTCGCAGGTCTTTAAAAACAACCCATGAAAACATACCTCTCATCCTTAGTTCTTACGGCCCTGTTTATGACGACCGCATTTCAGGCCCAAGCCGTGTCCGAAAAGCTCGCTCCACTTTTCTGGCCAGACACAAAGCTTATACCAATACAAGTTGGCTCCAAAGACGTTGTGAGCGACGGTCTGGAATTTACGATCAACGAATTCCAAAATGCCGTATTACCGTTTTACACGAGTTCGATGAGTGACTGGAAATACGGCTCACAGCTCAGCTACCGGAACGGATCGGTTGTATTCAACTACACGCGCAATCCATCGATAAAGACGGCCGTATCTTTGATCAGATCCAGCGATTGGCTTCCACAACTCGACTCCGAATCATTGGATCGATACGTCGCATCGCTTCAGAACCTCCACAAAAACCGGTTCACCTTACTCAACGCCGACACCGACTATGCTCCGATTTTTGCCTCTGGGTTTCTGCTAGGCAACCCCTACAAACTCCTCAATTACGAAATTAAGCCTGAAGATCCTAACCTTCCTACCCTAGTATTCTGGGATCTCATCGCCAAAGAGGATGACAATCTAATCGTTCTCAGCGTAGAATGCCCAAAATCACTAGCGGAACGTAATTCAAGCATGCCGCTCGTCTTCCTGACCACACTTGCTAGACTAGAAGACATGCCTTGATCAAAAGGCCAGTGATCGTTGACAATTGCAGACTCCAACTCAATAAGTGAGCCTATGAAAGTCATTCGATCACAAAGCGCCGGCTTCTGCTGGGGAGTAGAGCGTGCTATCGATATTGCCGCAAAATTTGCTAATGAAGGTCGCCATCCCGTCTACACGGACGGTCCACTCATCCACAACAAGCAGATGATGGATAAGCTGACCCAGAAAGGTATCCGGGAGGTCGGAGATTATCAAAGCACAACTGCAGTTGAGGTCTCTCACAACGAAGAGGATGAGCCCATTATGGTTGTTCGGGCTCACGGTATTTCTCCAGAACGCCGTAAGTATTTGAAAGGTCTCGATATGGAGTTCAGGGACGCAACCTGCCCCGACGTGGGAATCATCGCCGGGAAAATCCGCATGCACGCAAAGAAAGACTTTTCGACGGTGATCTTTGGGGATCCCAAGCACCCAGAGGTCATGGGATTGATGGGGTATACGGAAGGGAAAGGACACGTCATCCAATCCACGGAAGACATCGATGAACTTCCAAAAATGGAAAAAGTGTGTCTGGTTTCCCAATCGACCATGTTCACCCATGAATTTGCAGAGCTTTCTAATCACCTGAAAATAGAATATCCGGAAGCGGTTGTGATAGACACGATTTGTGGCGCCACCAAAGAACGTCAAACGGGAGTCGTCGAATTGGCGAGTGGCGGTGCTGAAGCCATTGTAGTAATTGGCGGTAAACACTCCGCCAACACACGAAAACTTGCACTGCTCGCCCAGCAACAAAAGCTACCCACCTATCACATAGAGACCTGGGACGATCTGGATGTCGAAGAAATCAAGCATTTTGAGACGGTCGGAGTTACAGCCGGTGCATCAACGCCCGATTTTATCATCGACGACGTCTGCAAAAAGCTTGAAGCGATCTAGGCGTTTGCTTTTAGCCAGCTCACAAGCTGCTGTAGTGCCTTCGCCCGGTGACTGATTCTGGATTTCACCGTCCAGTCCAACTCACCAAATGTTTTATCATATCCCTCAGGAATAAACGCGGGGTCGTACCCGAATCCGTTTTCTCCACGAGACTCTGGAACCAAAGTCCCTCGACAAATATCGGAAAAAGAAACGCGAGTCCCTTCGTGGTCCACGAGCATTAAGCTGCAGGCGAATTGAGCACCTCGACTGTCTTCCGGAACACCCGAGATAATGATCAAGAGCTTCGTTAGATTCGCTCCATCAGATGCATCCTTTCCCGCGAAACGTGCCGAATAGATCCCCGGACCTCCATCAAGCGCATCTACCTCGATTCCACTATCATCCGCCAAGGCATACTCTCCTTCTTTCAAACGATCTGCCAAAGCCATAACCTTCAAAGTCGCGTTTCCAACGAAGGTATCTTCAGTCTCGTCTACTTCCGGCATTCCACCAATAGCAGCAGCACTTTTCACTTCTACAGCCAAATGCTCTCTAGCGAACATAGCCGAAAGCTCCTCAACCTTATGGGCATTATTCGTAGCTAAATAAATCGTCTTCATAAATCGGTGTATTCGATTCTCCCCCGCATCAATTGATCGTCTCCAAATGTAGCATGCTTAACATCCGATAGCCGATAGGCGGAGCTCATATCCTCTGTCGTTTGACCACTTACAAATGATTTGGCTTCACCATCTGCCAAGAACTTTGGAGCTCGGTAAGCGAACAAGTAGTGTAGCTGCCGGTGGGCAATCAAATCGCTCAACAACCCAGCGCCGCCTTCGAAATAAACTGCAGTCATAGTATCCTGAATACAGCGCTTTGTAAACGCTTCCCAAAAAGAAACTCCCCCCACGGGTAATACCCAGGTTCTTATCCCATGGTTTTCAAACGCTGCAACATCCTCATTCCCCTCGCAGCATACCAGGACAGTTTTTTCCTTATAAGCATCATTGAATACCTGATACGCGTCAATTCCACTCAACGTCTTTAATCGACGATCGAATATAAATCGAATCGGGCAAACGATATTCTCCTCCATACGAGCGGTAAGACTCGGATTATCCGCTATCACAGTCCCCGCACCCACCGCAATCGATGGGAAGTAGCGGCGCCACTTCATCACATCCGCACGAGCGGCCTGGCCGGTTATCCACTTGGAATTCCCCGAACGTGTCGCAATTTTCCCATCCAGTGTCGTAGCCGTTTTACCCGCGAAAAATGGTCCGTCATTTAGAGCGCGATGATTAAATATTAAATTAAGGTCCTCACTCTCAGTAGCAAGGACTCCTGTCCTCACGTTGATGCCAGCCTTCCTCAGAATATCAACCCCCCTACCCTGATGACGTCGATCCGGATCGATCGCCGCAATCACCACAGT
>CALGUT010000085.1 GCA_937920335.1 uncultured Opitutales bacterium | reverse complement strand
AGCCCGACATACAGATGAGCTCAAAGTCATTGTGATCAAAGTCCACAATCCCCATGGCCTTCGAGGTTACGATTCCCGAATGCCAGAGACCGATGGTATAGCCGTCAGGTTTGGCTTGTTTGATTTTTCGGGTTCCCAGAGTTCCACCAGCGCCGGGCTGGTTAATGATTACCATTTTTTCTGACAAGAGCCCCTGCTCAGTGATCGCCCGTTGTATCAATCGGGCTAAACTATCGGTTTCGCCGCCCGCGTTGGTAGGGACTATCACCTTAATCGGCTTCTCGGGATAGGCTGCGAATGATGAAGCAGGAACAATCAGAAGGAGTAACCAGAGAATGAAGGGTAGGCAAATAAGTGGAGGTTGGAGACCTTTGGGGATCACTTTCACAGGTTAGGGGATTGGAGATAGCTAAAAGGAACCGTCATTATTGAGAGATGGTGACTTTACTAACAACCCTTATTTCTAGCGGTTTTTGCGGGTTTCTAATATACGTGTAACAAAATTAGGAACTCTTATCTTGGTGAGTTGCGTTTTTCGGCTGATTAGTTTGTTTTCTGAGCTATGACAGCGCCCAGTCTCTTTCCGACACACGTACACGATTTGCTAGAAAGTAAATCACCGCCCTTACTCATACACGTATTGTCGGACGAATTTTTTGAGGAAAAACGGATTCCAGGGTCCAAGCATGCCTGTGTCTACGAAGTGGCTTTTTTGGACGGTGTGGCGAAGCTGGGCGCTGATAAATCGACCTCGATCGTAGTCTATGGTTTGAACGATGATAGGGGCGGAGCAAGGCTCGCCTGTGATCGTCTCGTGAATGACGGTTATAAAAATGTTCATATACTGGCAGGTGGAATGGATGCCTGGGAAAAGGATGGTTACGCTACCGAAGGCTCGGGCGATGATGCTGCTCACGCGCCGGATGGCGGTTACCCGATTGATCCCGAACAAAGCGTGTTTCGTTGGACAGGACGTAATCTCTTTAATCAACACAATGGGCGAATTACTTTCAAAAGTGGGTCTCTGGAAATTAAGGATGGTTTACTTGTCGGGGGAACTGTGACTCTTGATATGAATCAGATCACCTGTTCCGATCTCAAAGATTCGGGAATGATTACCGGACTGATCGGGCATTTGGCGACCGATGACTTTTTCAGTGTGAACGAATTTCCTGAAGCGAGCTTTGAGTTGTCGGATTCTCATCCGATTGAAAATGCCACAGCGGGTAGCTCGAATCTTAAATTGGAAGGTTCGCTTACACTCCGAGGGACTACACAATCCGTCGAGATGTTTGCTCAGCTTACATACCTGGGGGGAAAACTAGGATTGCAGGGGTACTTCGACGTAGACCGTAGCCAGTTTGGCTCAGCTTACGGTAGCGGCAAGATCTTTGAAAAGCTCGGGCAGCATGTGGTGAACGATAAGATCAGTGTAAGCTTTCAACTGATCTGTGTCGTTGATTCGTAGCTATTTGTAATCGCCGAGCTGCCAGCGGTAAAAGCCTGGGTTAACCCAGATGGTGAATGTTTCGAGAGTCCAATCTGGATTCATCGATACCAGCTTCTCGTATTTCCCTTTCGCCTCCTCGGGAAGTGATATCAGGTTGGCTCGATAGCCGTTGTATTTGACAAGCATGACAGTGAGTGGATGCCCGGTCTTTGTAGGTCTAAGGGACCTGTAGAACGGCTGCCACCAGGAGTCGTGAAGAAGCCCGGGTTCGTCCTCTGAGTCTTTTTTGGCGTATTGCGTGACGAGTTCTGCGAAACGTTCTACATCTGCTGATTTATCGAATTCGATAAAGAGGTCGTATTCGTTTTGAACGACCAGGCGCTCACCGTTTTCCAGTTTGACCAACTCCCTGGTCGGTTCACCCCAGTCATCACGAAACAGGAATGCTGACTGTTTAATAAGGGGTGTGACTTTCGACTTCAGGCCCTTTGCGTGAAGCATGGCTATGAGCTGACGGGCATGTTTCCAATCATTGTGACCGTAGATGACTGTCCGGTCTGTATCAAATGAAGGCCAGAGGGATTGTTGAATGATATTGTATCCACTGGTGATTCGTTCTTCCAAGGGTTTCCCCAGTTGTTGAATGAATGTGTTTATGGTCGTATCGTCCTCTTTAAACCAAGCGGGTTCTTTGGGCTCAGTGAGATCGGTGTAAATGGGGTGTTGCTTCCAAGCCCTGCGGATTTCGTTTTCGCTACCGGTGAGGTTCAGAGCATTTAGGAGTGCCTGAGACTGTCTTTCGTTGGCTGGAAAATCTTGAGCTGACGATGGGAGATGCTGGTCTATGTCCTCTGCATTCAGTGTGTGAGCGACTTCGGTTAGGCCCAACTCTTCGACCAGCTTTGTCAATTGCGCGTTCGCGAGCGGAGAGGCATTCGTTGCTACGGCAAAGATGATGGTAATGCACCACGCAGGTGGGCCCTTGAATGCGGAATTGAAGAAATGAATCATTGCTAAATAAGCATAGGCACTTCCTATGCCAAACCTCAGCCAATCAGTAATTTTCATCGGCGCAAGCTTGACTATGGCTGCGCTCTGCTGACTGGGTCTTGAAAATCCTATAAAAAAAAGAATGAGTATCGTTACCGGCCCCGGAGCTGTGTTCGCTTCGGGTTTCAATTATGCCACAGCTTGATATAGACATCATATTTCGAAATAATGAAACGCTCAAAGCGGACGCCGTTCAGCGATTGGCGGATGCGGCTGGTAAGGTCTTTGATACGCCTCCGGGGAAAACCTGGGTTAAAATCAATCCCGTTCCCCGTAACTACTGGGCCGAAAACAAAGTGAGCCTCGATTCCTATGTTGGACCGGTGATTGTCAATATCTTGAAACGCCACGTTCCTTCGCCTGATATGATTGAAGCCGAAGTCACGGAGCTGACGCGTGTAATTGCCGGCATACTCGATCGCCCTCATGAAAATGTGCATCTCAAGTATGAAGCGGACGCGATTGGGCGCGTAGCTTATGGCGGCAAATTGGTGAAGTAGTGTTGAGGTTGGGCGAGACGGAGACTCAGCGAGAGTATAGAGCAACGTTTTCATCGTAATCCTGATCGTTATCAAGAGCAGCCACGTCGCGGTTATTCGTTATGGGTTACTAGGTAGGGCAATTGCGTCCCCGCAATGCCGGGTCCTGCAACAGTGTAGTGTTCTCTCACGAAGACACGGAGCAATCTGACCCAAATCCTGAGCGTTATCAAGAGCGGCCACGCCGCGGTTATCAGGTAGGGCCATTGCGTCCCCGCAATGCCGGGTTAGGCAGTTGAGCTGTGGTAAAAAGACAAAAATAACTCGCGCCAAGACACGAAGAGGCGAAGAAGACTTTTAAGTGATGAAAGTTGATCTCACGGAGACACAGAGGCACAGAGTTTTCCAATCGTTATCTTAATCCAAATCGTTATCCTGATCCCACCCAATCCCAAATCCTGATCGTTACCGGAGAGCCGCTGTGCCATGGTTACTAGGTAGGGCAATTGCGTCCCCGCAATGCCGGGTCCTGCAACAGCGTAGGGTTCTTTCACGAAGACACGGAGCATTATGACCCAAATCCTGATCCTAACCGAACCACTTGAGGTTTGATACAAGTCCGTTTTGGGCGGGATTAAGATTAAGAGTAAGATTAAGATTAAGAGTAAGATTAAGAGTAAGAGGAAGAGGAAGGGGAAGATTGTCTGAGGTTTAGAATGGATAACCGATCGTAAGGTGAAAGGTTCCGCTGGGGTCCAGTTCACGTCGATCAAGATTGTGTCCGTATTCCAAGCGGATGGGCCCCATGAATGTTCTGAAACGAATTCCGAGGCCAATGGAAGAAAGGTATTCGTCGAATGGGTACTGGTTGATGTCTGCTGTGATACCGATTGCGTCATAGAAGGCCACGATCGACATTGTGTCGGTCAAGCGTTGCTCGAGTTCCAGATTTAAGAGTGCGTAGGACTGTGCGCCTACATAATCTCCGGCTATATCGAAGGGGGCTGCGCCTCCTCGTTGGTAACCACGGACCGAATTCTCTCCCCCAGGGAATAGCAATTTATTGTTGGGGATCTGCGATTGGGATTCATTGATTGAGCCTACGACTGCGTGGGAGAGGGCGCCATGCCAAATGAGTCCACGTTTGATTTCATCGTGGTAAGAAAATCCGACCTCACCCGCTTGATAATCGATTTGTCCTCCCAAGGCCTTAGCGCCCCATTCGGTATCAGCAAAAATACGGTATCCAGACTGTGGATTCAGTGGGTTGTCCCGCTTGTCTCGTCCGAATCGTACTTCGATACTACCAGACCGGACGTTGTTAGCAGAATCCTCAACGGCTCCGCGTTCGTTGATCTTGGAATCGAGGGATTCAAAGTTGTAGACGGCGTCCATCCGGATATCGAGCGCTTCGATATACTTGGACGTCCCAAAGGTGACACCGTATTCCTCGCGATCAAAGGAGAGTTCCTCTCGTTCGAGGTAAAACAGTTTTGTGCTGAAAGGGAATTCGGTGTCGAGGAAGTCATTGATAATATAACGACTTTCACCGAGAAGACTCTTGCTGGATACGATCGTCTTAAATTGGAGGCGATGACCCCTTCCCAGATTATTCAATTTCTCGGCGAAGAGCCCCAGGCGAAAGTTTTCATAACTTCCCCAGCCGAGGAGAGCGTCAAGCTCCCAGGCCGATCGATCTCTAAGTTGGAAACTAAGCGATTTTCGATCTGCGCTTACCTCTTCCAACTGGTAGTCAACCTTCTGAAATAGGCCCAATCGCGATATCTGAAGACGAGACTTATCCAATTCCCTTGGATTAAGCAGGTCTCCTTCGGTGAAGGTCAATTGTTTCGTCAACAGGGATCGACTTACGGTTTCAGCTCCTTGGAAGCTAATAGATTCGATATGTTGCTGGCTTCCGGGATCGATGACGATTTTGAGGCCGACTTCTACGAGTTCTGCAGACGCTGGGATTGAGGTGATTGTGTGTTCGAAATTTGCTGACGCGTATCCGGATTCGTAGAAAGCATTTCGGATATCACGTATGATATCCTGCCTGATGAATACATTGTACGGGTCTTCCAGATACGACGATAAGTCGCTGTTGAAAACATCGGGGAGAGGGTTAACGACTTCTATAGCCGTAAGTTTGAAGAGAGGGCCTTCATCAATTGCTATTTTGACAGATGCAGCTCCGGTTTCCTCGTTGAGTTCTAGTATCTCAGCGTGGACGTGTGCGTCCTGATACCCAAGGATTTTAAGGTGTGCGCTTAGATTTTGAGTTCCGGAGGTGAATTGGGCGGGTGTGAATATTTTGGATTGGTCGCTTTCGAAAAAGTAGGGTTCAGAAAAGAAGAAGGACTCGATTGTTTCGTTGTCGACGACAGCATTGTCTTCGTTCTCTAGAGAGTAGTAATAGAAGCGAGGACCCGGGGAGACTTGAAACTCAATGTCTGTCGCCTGCGTTTCTTCCGGAAGAAAAACATCTAGATCCTTATCCCATGAGATAGTTGTAGTTTTACCGTCCGGATTATTGAAAGTTCCGATGACTTGAGCTTCGAGAAATCCATCGCTTTGCATAGCGGATATGAGGATTAAAGCTGCGTCTTCAATATCCGATGGGCCAAAGAATTCTTTTGGATCGTTGAAAATGGTTTTGAGCTGTTGTTTCAAAATTCGATCTTTGAAGAAACCCGCGCCATCGACTTGCATACTGGGTCTGACAGTTTCTTCGGTGGCTGCATTTAGTGAACCGAGACACATGAGGACGGTTCCTAGAAGTATGCTTGTAAACCGAAGCGAACTCATTCGGTAGCGGCCTCCGGTTCTGGTTCGAGTACCTTACGTTTAAGAATCCGCCAACGTAATCCGGCGTTCCAGAAATCGTATTCATCATACTCGCCGACCAATTGAAAGCGATCGTCGATTCGATACTCAATTTCCATGGTTTCTTTGCCTTGCTTGGATAGGTTCTTACCGGATTCGACACTCAAGCGGTTGAAGAAACTGTCATTTTCTTCACCACTGGAAAAAAGGCCTTTGGAGAGATACGTTCCCAGTTTCGAGACCCGTTCAACTCCAGTATAGTCAAACATGCCCTCTGGGTTTTCTCCCGCCACCACCATAAGCATAATTTGTTCGGACGAAAGGGGGGGGCTGGAAGAGAAAGTAACTTGCGGGTCGTAGGCAGAGCCAGTAACTTCGACCGTAATATCGTATCCAAAACGCTGTGATGTTCCGATCAACTCGACCATTGGAGTAAAAGGATCTCCGATAGGTAGTTCCGCAATTCCGTAGTCGACGGTAAAACTTGAGAACGGGAAATACAGGTTACCCTCGTCGAATTCCAGACGTCCGGTAGCGAACGGCTCTTTTAGTTTTCCTTGGAGTTTCATATCCAGGGAAAGAGTTCCGTCTGCAGCAGGTGTTCTAACGCGGATAAAACGGTCGCCTTTCACAGCGATATCCATCATCCATTCAGAAATCGGAGGCACTTCAACCGAAAAGAAGGGGGGTCTTGTCTTGGCAGTTCTTCCACCCGCGGATCCGCCGCTGAGGAGCGTGTTTCGATTGAGCAGGAAAAGTCCGTCTTTCAGGTCGACGGTTCCGGTCACAGTGGTGGCGAGCTCAGGACTTTTAGTGATAGTAAGATCGAGATCTGAGCGGAGAAGTAAGCCCGGTTTTCTAACCAGAGGAAGGTCATTGCCCTTGATGGTAAATTTATACGTCGGTGTGGCGTGACTCCCGCAAATAGGACCACTTGAAAAGTTAGTCTGGTTGGCTTA
>CALGUT010000084.1 GCA_937920335.1 uncultured Opitutales bacterium | reverse complement strand
ATGCTGCCTGCGAACGCATTCTTAATATCAAGACATCTGAAGCAGTCGGGAAAACGATTCAAGAATTCTACCAACCAGGTGAGGATGAGGAAGAGGCTGCTTTCATGATTGAATGCGAGAATGGAGACCGCACCTCCTATCAAATAGATCGGCAGCTAAAGACGGCCGATGGCCGGATGATCTGGGGACGTATTACGACCTCGATGATCTTGGGTGAGGACGATAAAAACCACTTTATAGTCAGGATGCTGGAGGATATCACCCAGCAGAAGGAAAACACCGAATTCATCGAAAAATCCTTGGAAGAAAAACAAGTGCTTCTTCGAGAAGTTCACCACCGGGTAAAAAACAACCTTCAAGTCATTCAGAGCCTACTGCGCATGCAGGGTCGGGAGTCGAAAGGAAGTTCTTTCGAACCGCTGCTCCGTGAGAGCCAAAACCGGATCCGCTCCATCGCATTGATTCACGAACAGCTCTATCGGCAGGATGACTTTGCCGAGATCGATTTTGCAGATTACCTGAATCTCCTACTCAGGCAGGTATTTCGCACATTTGAGATGGGTCCTACCCGAATTTCCAGCCGAATCGAGTTTCGGGACATATACCTCAGTTTGACTAAGGCGATTCCGTGCGCGCTTATCATAAACGAGCTAGTAACCAATTCGATTAAATATGCATTTAAGGACAAGGATACGGGGATTATCTCCATTGCAGCCGAAAAGAAAGATGGTCTACTGACATTAACCATTCATGATGACGGATGTGGCTTCTGTGACCAAATTGATATCGATGCGAGTGAAACCCTTGGATTGAAGATCGTGCGCACACTTACCCGCCAAATCGGTGGGACCATGGATATCTGCGGAAAAGACGGCGCAAAATTCAAACTGACCTTCGAGCCCTAATAGTTATTGAAATACCTTTCATTTAGACCCAATACGAATACTACTATTTTAACTACTCTCCCGATCTAACTACCAGTTTCTACTTCCCATGAAAGATGCAAAAATTTTAGTTGTTGAAGATGAAGGCATTACTGCCGAAGACATCAAAGATTACCTAATCGGCCTCGGCCACGACGTCTTGGGCATCTGTAGCACCGGTGAAGACGCCATCGAAAAGGCTAGAGAGCTCGCACCAGACCTGGTTTTAATGGACATTATGCTCGCAGGGGTAACCGATGGCATCCAGGCAGCGGAGATCATACGAGAACAATACGGTATTCCAGTTGTTTACCTAACAGCCTATTCCGATCCTCAAACCTTGGCCCGCGCCAAAGTCACTGAACCCTACGGTTACATCCTGAAACCTTTTGACCAACGGGACCTGCAGATCGCCGTCGAAATTGCGCTGCACAAACACATAATGCAGAGTAAAATCATCGAGAGCCAGCGTTGGCTATCAACAACGGTCTCAAGCGTTCAAGAAGCTCTTATAGCTGTCGACTCATCCTACAGAATCATCACGATGAATCAAGCGGCCGAAAGGTTGACGGGCTGGTCTGAAGCTGAGGCTCACGGACGCCTTTACACCCAAATCTACACAACGTGCGACGCCCATACGGGAGAAGACTTGCCCACACCGATTCATTTAGCTTTGCAAACCGGAGAAACGATAACCCGAAAAGGTGAAGCGATCTTGATCGCCCGCGCTGGGCATATCTACACGGTTGACGAAACAGCTTCATTAATCGTCGACGAAATCCGGGGCGTGCAAGGTGCGGTCATGGTTTTTGAGGACGCCAGCGGTCGAATTGAAGATGAATCCAGTTATCGCGACGAACTGGTTCCTGCCGTTTTAGACTCCCTGGCAGCTATGCTGGTCGTAACCGACGGTGATGGAAAAATTATCCGCATAAACCAAAAAGCCCGATCTATTATTGGTAGGGAAGACAACGAGATTCTCGATAAGTATTTCTGGGATCTATGCAGCGATCAGAAGGACAGTGATGCGACGGCCAGCTCGTTCAAAAACTTGAACGGTGTAAATAATGAAATGAATTTCGACTGCAGCTGGAAAACCGAAAGTGAAGGCGATAAGAAGATCCGCTGGTGTAACTCAGCCATTCGGGAAGGTTCAGATGAGATAAGCTACATCCTCTGCACCGGCATAGGCCTCTAGATAGGTGGTTGGCGCGTCGCGAGCGCGGCTCCTATAATCCCAGCTTGGTTCTTTAGTTTCGCCATGTGAATCGGTGCCTTGACCTTAAGATAGGGCATAAATAGTTCGGGTTGCTTCGATACGCCACCGCCGATCACAAACATATCTGGATGCATCAAAAACTCCATTTCCGCCAAGTATTTATTGAAGCGAACTGCCCACGCCCTCCAAGTAAGCTCTTTCAACTTACGCACTGAATCGGCAGCATAAACCTCAGCGCTCCCGACCTTTCCCAACTTAAGATGTCCTAGTTCTGTGTTCGGAATCAGTCGTCCGTTGTAGAGCAAAGCAGTGCCGAGTCCGGTCCCGATGGTGATAAAAACAATCAGTCCCTTATCCAGTCTACTTCTGCCGAACTCACACTCCGCCAAGGCAGCTGCGTCGGCGTCGTTCAATACAGTTACAGTGGAGCCCGTAGCTTTGGATAACAGCTTGGATGCATCCAAACCTATCCAGCTGTTCGATACATTGGAAGCAGTCAACGTCTTCTGCTTCTTGACAACAGCTGGGAAGCCCACGCCGATCCGACCCTTCCATTTTAGCTCCTTCGTTAACTCAGCAACGACATGGGATACCGCTTTAGGCGTAGCACCAACTGGGGTATTGAATCGTATACGTTTCGATTCAAATTTACCGGTCTTTATGTTGACAATGGCTCCCTTAATTCCTGAACCACCAATATCAATACCTAGAACACGCATAGTAAGAAAATAACGGCTTCGTTATGTTACGTTCACAGTACGAATGGCAATCGTAGAATAAAGAAGCCGCCCTCAAACAAGGGCGGCCCTAATCAAATCTGGCAAACTGGAATTAGTCGCGGGAAACACCTTCATTCCGATTAACCAAGTCAATTAACCCGATTCCTGCCAGACCCGAAATTACCAATAAATAAAAGCCCGTCATAAAGTGAGAGTTGCTTAGAATTGCCACTCCTTCTGGATTATCAAAACCAAGTCCTAAATACGAAAATGTGATTACGAAAATCGTGGAAATAATAAATTTTTTCATTGTTTTAAGAGGTTAGTGTTATGAGCAAATAACCCAGTTAGTATAGCGAAAGTCGCACAAATGTTTCCTTTAGCTGAGACCCTCAAAAATCTTTGCTTAAATGGCCGGTAATTGCTTCACTGAGCTCCATGGATCCAATTGACTTGAGGGACGCTCTCATGAACTTTCCCGGGATTACCGAAGAAGAACCATTTGGTCCCGGAACCATCGTTTATAAGGTTCTTGGCAAAATGTATGCGCTCAGCACTTACGAAACACCATTAGCCGTCAATCTGAAATGCGCTCCAACTCGTGCGGTGGAACTCAGGCACCAATTCGGAGCCATTAACGCAGGCTACCATATGAACAAAAAGCATTGGAATACAGTGACAATTGATGGAAGCATTCCTCA
>CALGUT010000083.1 GCA_937920335.1 uncultured Opitutales bacterium | reverse complement strand
CACCGAGACGTATTGGACAACTCAATGTGGCAGTAATAATCCCCGATCGATTCTCCGACAGGGATAAGAAGCATATGGTGAACATCGCCCATGCCTGCCCGGTTCATCATAGCCTGCATCCAGACGTGGTCTTAAATGTGACCTTGGATTGGAAGTAATCCGGCACGGACCTTATATGAAGTTCTATTTCTCGTCTCTTCTCTTTTCGCTTTCTCTCATCCTCGCAGGTTGCGGTGGTGGTGACTCAGCATCTTCAGCTCGCTCGAGTACGTTGATATTTTCCCGGGGGAGCGATGCGCAAAAGCTCGATCCGGCGGACGTCGACGATGGCGAATCCGTAAAGACGCTCAACCAAATCTGTGAAGGCCTGCTTCGCTTCAAACCCGGAACGCTTGAGATTGAACCCTGGTTGGCGGAATCTTACACCGTGTCGGATGATGGGCTTGAGATCACATTCCAGATTCGGGAGGGGGTAGTTTTTCAAGACGGCACACCTCTGACTGCAGAGTCAGCAGCCTTCTCGTTTCTTCGGCAGATGCATAAAGACCATCCTGGGCACCTTCCAGGAGCAATTTTTCAGTATTGGAATTACTTATACAGTGATATTAATCGAGTCGAAGCCGCTGGGCCAATGACCTTGGTGATGGGCTTGAGTCAGCCTAATGCCACGATTCTGTTTTCATTGGCGGCGTTCCCTGCTTATTTAATCAGCCCCCAGTCGCTCGAAGATTATGGACAGGACCTTGTTCAAAATCCGGTGGGTACGGGACCTTATCAATTCGTGAGCTGGGAGCCCAACCAGGCGATTGTTCTCAAGAAGTTCGAGGGCTATTGGGGTGAGCCAGCGGGTTTTGAGCGGCTGGTCATTAAATCAGTACCGGAAAATGCGGTACGGCTTCTCGACCTGAAAGCGGGAAAAACGCAGGGGCTCGACGGCCTCCAACCCGCAGAAGTCCAGCCACTCATAGAAGATCCGAATTTCGAAGTGTATCATGAACCGGGAATGAACTTCTCTTACCTTGCTATAAACGAAACGGCGGTACGCCTTTCCGAGCCGGAAATCCGCGAAGCGATCTACATGGCTATCGATCGGGAAAAGCTCGTACGCGTGGCGCTCGATGGTTTGGGTGAGGTCGCCCACTTTCCCATGGCCAAAGGCATGCTTGGGGAGCCGGAGGAATTTGACCCAGTACCGTTCAATCCCGCTGCTGCCAAAATGATACTGGATAAATATGCGGATCGCTGGACCGAGCCGATCTCGATCAGTGTTATGAACGCGCCCCGGCTTTATGCTCCGGATCCAGTAAATATGATTTCATTGATCCGCGAAGACCTTAAGCAAGTGGGCCTCACGGTCGAGGTCGAGGTGCGAGACTTTAAGAATCATCTGCATCATACTCGCAATGGCCGGCATGAAATCGGTTTTCTGGGGTGGATGGGAGACAATGGAGATCCGGACAATTTTCTAAGTATCCACCTGGCAAGCTGGGCTGCCAAAATGGGAGGTGCTACAAACATCGCCTTTTACAAGAATGACGAGATGGACCGGCTTCTTATCGAAGGTCGGAAGGCCAGAGTCATGAGCGAACGCCAACGCATCTATGAGGAAGTTCTGGAGCTCTGGCGCAAAGACCTTCCGCTTCTGCCGCTCGTTCATGGGGAGTCGATTGTCGTACTTCGCTCCGACCTCGAGGGATTTACACTTTCGAAAACGGGGGACATCTACTTGGGTCCCGTAAAGCCAAAAACCAATTAACGGTCTCATGGGTCTAAGAATTCTCTCGCTGCTTTTCCTTCCGCTTCTACTGAGTGGAGCTGAAGGTGAGCCTGAGAAAACAGACCTGGGCTTCGAAATATTTCGTGACAACTGTATGGCCTGCCACCTGCAGAGTGGCATGGGTATCCGGGAAATGAATGCACCCTCCATCGCGGGTCTCCCTCGCTGGTATATCTCGGATCAACTAAGAAAATTTAGGCGCGATCAACGGGGCTTCGACGACGAGGATCTCGCGGGTAAGCTGATGAAAGCCAACGCTTCGGCGCTCGATGAACGGTCGATTGCTTTTGTGGGGCGTCACATTGAAAGCCTTCCCGCCAATCAGAGCCGCAATACCTTGGATACCCCACCGTCTGAAGAGGGTGAGGCTGTTTACCAGCAACGGTGCCTCAGTTGCCACGGTGAAAACCTTGAAGGCAACCGTTCCGAGCGGGTTCCTCCTCTAACTCGTCAACAGGATTGGTACTTTCTCCGACAAATGGAAAACTTCAGCTCAGGCAAACGGGTTCATTTTGACGGTGACGAATTAGCGCTATCGAAACAGGAAGTTGAAGCGGTGGTTGCTTGGATCAGCGAAACACGTTAACGGGTTAATGGCCTGTTATCGATCAGTGCCATTTTTATTCTTCTGCGGGGTGAATGGGACAGTTTTAGGCGTAGCGTATGGCTTTGTGAATGCCGATGCATTCAAAGTATGGGTACGGGGCTAATGATAAGGGGTAACCGTGCACTCGATTTCCGTTGATTTGCTCGCTAAACCTACTCTCTGCCGAGCACGTTTCGCCAGACACTCCAGCGTGGTTCCAGCTCATCCCGAGGGTGGCCGAGTATCCAGAAATCGTAGATCGATTGAGATTCTGTGGATTCCAGTTCGACCCCCAGCCATTGATTGAAGAAATGTTGAAATTCCAGGTCTGCCGGGTTGATGGGGTAGGCTAGGTTATAGGTCCAGTTTCTGGCGGGTATGACGACCTTGTAATTTGGATACACCAGAGACCAGGCGGAACCCGCCTCTGCCGACGTATAGAGGGCTTCGCTGGGCGCATTTTGCTCAAGGAATTGATAGTCCGAAGCGTAGGGTTTTAAAGTCAGGTTGGGGTAGACCGCCTTGATGTCCGGGATGAAGGGACTTGGATCGACAACTCCAAATATAACCTCCTCGGTTTGTTTGAATATATCCGCTGAGGAAAAGATGCGTTCCATCTGCTCGTTTTTCGGAATGAGCATTGCGGCGTACAGTTTGAGGTAACTCTGAGAAAACGTATAGTCCGCGACGTTGGATGTGGTGACAGGAACACCGGACATGATGATATCCAAAACGCCGGCATTCAAATAAGCGGGGGCCTTGTCATGTTCTATTGGATAAAACTCCAATTGACAGTTGAGGTGAGATGCCAGCCGGTGAGCGATCTCAATGTCGAAACCCTTAAGAAGGTTCTGATCGTCCAGGTAGGACCACGGCAGGTTGCCTCGGAAGAATCCTACGCGGAGAACACTGCGTGTTTTGGCCGTATCTGCTGCCGGGTCTTCGTTGTATGCCTGGTTCGATCTGATAGTCAATCGACCATCTTCGAGATAACGCTGCCATTGGCTCAGTGACACGAGGGGATTTTATTGCGTCACGAACCCGAGTCATAGGTAATCGTAGGCATAACTCCGACCATACCGATGAACACCGCCCAACAAGCAATCGCTAAGCGAGCTCACCTTCTTGATTGTGATACGAACGCGCTTCGCCTAATTGACGGGGATGGCGATGGCATGTCTGGTATTTTTTTAGATACCTTCGCGGATAGATGGTTGATATCGACCCGATCTGACAAGCTCGATCCCGCTGTGCGTGCGTGGCTTGAAAGACAAGGCAAGACTGGAAAAACAAGCTATTGGAAACGGCTCGATCAGCACGAAAAAGAGGACCCGACTCACATCGCTGGGCCGATCGTGAATGCGCCATTTATTGCCTCTGAAAGTGGCGTGAACTATCACATCAATTTCCAAGCAGGTTATTCACAGGGCATCTTTCTCGATCAACGGCTGAACCGTCAGCGCGTCCGGCAGTTCTCCGCCGCTGGGAAAACCGTGCTAAACACCTTTGCCTACACCGGAGCCTTCTCGGTTTGCGCCGCGCTTTCAGGTGCGACCACTACGACTCTCGACCTTTCACAAGTCTACCTCGACTGGGCAAAAGATAATTTCCTCGCCAACAATCTCGACCCCGCAGAACACTATTTCTGTAAAGGTGACACCTTCCACTGGTTGAAACGCTTTTCTCGGCAAGGAAGGACTTTTGATGGCATCGTCCTCGATCCTCCGACTTTTTCCCGCGATGATAAAGGCAAAGTCTTCCGAGTCGAAAGAGACTATGACCAACTGGTAGCCCTAGCCTATGCCTGCCTCGCTCCCGGCGGCTGGATTCTCTGCTGCACGAACTGTCGTAAACTTTACCCGCGTGATTTTGCGCGAATGGTGCGCCAGGGTGCTCCTCGAGCCAAAGTCACTTCACTGGCTATGCCGGAGGAATACACTGGGGAGAATTATTTGAAGTCGCTGTGGGTTGAAAAGTCCTAACGTAGGGTTTTAACTTGGTGTCCAGAAGTCTCATGCTAGAGGGTCGTCTGTAAGCGCCTCCGCTTTATTTTCATTCCTGAAATTCTTGGGATTGGTTACAGGTAAAAATTTGCTCGGCGGCTCGAAACACCACTTCGCTCGTTAAGCTGCCGTCGAACGACTCCTCGCTATAGCGTTACAGACGAAGAGGTGAGGTTTTTACACCGAGCCGGGCGATACGAATGAGGAGTTGGTGCAGCAACTCGATAAGATCCTCATCTAAGGGTTTCTAGCATTACAAAAAAATGGATAAGCGGATGACTTAGCAGCGAAAAGAGCTATGATATATAAGTATTACCTTATAACTTCATTTACCTCTTAATAATACAATTCGTGCCATCGCCTAACCGAGAAAAGATCAGATTATGAACGAATTATTAGACCAACTGATGGTTGCGATCAAAGCGGGTAAACGTAAGGACGCCCGCGCAGCGACTGCAGCAGCACTGGAAGCAGGAATCGACCCACAAAGCGTGCTCGATGCGTTGACAGAAGGTATGAACGACGTGGGGAAACGATTTAGAGCGAACGTGATTTTTGTGCCAGAAGTTTTGGTAGCAGCGCGAGCGATGCAAAAGAGTATGGACCTACTGGAACCAGTACTGGTTGCTTCAGGTATCGAACCGGAATTCTCCATCGTTATTGGCACCGTTGAGGGCGACCTTCACGATATCGGAAAAAATCTGGTGATGATGATGCTTAAGGGTGCCAATTTCAAAGTCATTGATCTTGGGGTCAACGTGTCAGCCGAAACGTTTGCCAATGCTGTGGCAGAGCATAATCCAAACTTAGTCGCGCTTTCCGCGTTGCTGACCACAACGATGCCTGCGATGGAGAGAATTGTTTCCGAATTATCCTCATTAAACAGCTCTATCAAAATTATGGTCGGTGGCGCTCCGATCACTCAGGCATTCGCTGATCAAATAGGAGCCGATGGCTACTCCGCCGATGCTGCCAGTGCAGTGGAACTTGCCCAAAAACTGTGCGCCTGACACGCGGCATTCCATCCTATGACTTCTCACGAACGTATCTTGAAAACGCTGAATCGCGAACCGGTTGATCGCGTTCCGATCGACATTTGGCATACATCCGAAGTTCTTGAATCACTCAAGGAGTATGCAGGTGAAAGCGATGAACTTGAACTCTACCGGAAGCTTGGGATTGATAAGATCGTTTGGATCTTACCTCGTTATTTAGGTGGGGAACCGTCAGACCCGAATGCAGTTGAAGGTCGCGATACCTGGGGCGTACCCACGAGAAAAGTACGATCCGGCCTGGCAACCTATCATGAGTTTGGGAAAGGGCCGCTTTCTGACTACGAGGAACCTGAGGAATTGGACGACTATGAGTTGTGGCCCGACCCGGATAAATTTGACTATGCGGCTGCCAAAAAAGACGCGGAACGGGCCCGTCAGTTCAACTTTCAAACCTTGGGTCCCTGGATGTCGCATTTCGAAATCTATTGCCATATGCGAGGTATGGAAAACGCGCTGATGGATACGATTGCCGAACCTGAATTTCTCGATGCTGCCTTGGACCGTATCGAAAGCATACAGACTGAAATACTGGGACGGTATTTTAGTGAATTTGGTGATCAGCTCGACCTGGTCTTCCTTGCCGATGACATCGGCACTCAGGAAAGTCAGCTGATTTCAATCGAGGCTTATGAACGCTATATAAAACCTCGGCTAAAGCGATGGTGCGACCTAAGCCATGCCCATGGGAAAAAGGTCCTGTTCCATTCAGACGGAGCGGCACGTAATTTTGTGCCTCATTTGATCGAAGCGGGCATTGATATACTCAATCCCATTCAGCACGTTTGCCCGGGGATGGAACGTGTAGGGCTTAATCGTGATTTCGGTGATCAGGTTATTTTCCACGGCGGTATTGAAAATCAGAACGTACTCCCACGCGGCACGGTCGATGATGTTAGAAAAGAAACACTAACCTGTCTCGAAACCCTCGGCGCCAACGGCGGTTATATTCCCTGCTCCTGTCATAATATCCAAGCGGGAACACCAGTGGAAAATATTATCACGATGATCGAAACCGTGAAGAACTATGATATTTCGAAACGGGATATGCCATGACTCCGAGACAACGCATTCGGGCCAGCATCGATCATCAGGAACCGGACAAGGTTCCCATCGACTTTGGTAGTAGTGGGATTACCGGGATGCATTGTAGCGTGGTTGAACAATTGCGTGACCATTACCAATTGGAGAAACGTCCGGTCACCATTTGCGAACCTTATCAGATGCTTGGTGAATTGGAGGGTGACCTGCTCGACGCGATCGGGGTCGATACGCAAGCGATTTTCTCGCATGGTACGATCTTTGGATTTGCCAATGAAAACTGGAAACCTTGGACCACCCCCTGGGGCCAGGAGGTGTTAGTTGCCGAAAACTTTAATACTACTGAAGACGACACGGGGAATGTATACATCTACCCAGAGGGCGATACCGATGCGCCTGCCTCCGGTCACATGCCCAGAACCAGTTTTTTCTTCGATAGTATTGAGAGGATTGATCCTGACTTCGACGAAGATAACCTGGATCTGGAAGATAATCTCGAAGAGTTCGGG
Organism: uncultured Opitutales bacterium; assembly: GCA_937920335.1. GTDB lineage: Bacteria > Verrucomicrobiota > Verrucomicrobiia > Opitutales > UBA2995 > UBA2995. The sequence continues at coordinate 6,760 of CALGUT010000083.1, read as the reverse complement.
CCGATGCCTGACGCAGAGGAAGATCACTGGATCGACCAAATCGCGAAATGGCGTGGCTGCGAGCGGGCTATTACCGTACCCTTGAGTGGCACCTGTCTGGGGGATATTGCGCTGGTTCCGGCTCCGTTTCTGAAGCAGCCCAAAGGTGTGCGTGGAATCGCTGACTGGTATATGTTGATCGCTGAGGATCCGGAATTTATCGCCCGGCTTTTCGACCGGCAGGTGGGGATCGCACTAGCGAATATGACAAAACTGAACGCAATCGCAGGAGATGTAATCGATGTCGTTGTTGTCTGTGGTACCGACTTCGGAACGCAGAACTCTCTTTTCTGCGGAGTCCCTCAAGTGCGGGATATTTGGCTTCCACGGTATAAGCAAATCAACGACTGGATTCACCAAAACACCAATTGGCGTTCCTTCAAACACTCCTGCGGCGCTGTTGAACCACTCATCGAGACTTTCATCGACTGCGGCTTTGATATTCTCAATCCGGTTCAATGCTCTGCCGATGGTATGGAGCCTGAAGACCTAAAGGCTAAATACGGTCATCGGATTGCATTCTGGGGTGGGGGAGTGAATACCCAGCAAACGCTTCCCTTTGGCACTCCTGAGGATGTTCGCAGTGAAGTGCTCTCTCGCTGTGAGATCTTCGCCCCAGGCGGCGGTTTTATTTTTAATTCTATTCACAATGTGCAGGCCCGCACACCGTTGGAGAACGTCGTGGCTATGATCGATGCCGTTCATGAATTTAATGGAGACTCATGAGATGCCTGATAAAACAATATTACTGAAAGCGATTGCTGGAGAGAAAACTGAACGCCCGCCATGGGTGCCGTTTGTCGGAGTGCATGGGGGTGCCCTTATCGGGGTCGATGCCGAAACTTACTTAAAATCTGCGGATCACATTGTGGACGCACTGAAAATTGCTGCAGAGCGTTATAAGCCCGACGGCCTGCCGATCGTATTCGATTTGCAACTCGAAGCTGAAATACTCGGTTGTGAACTGAGTTGGGCCAAGGAAACACCCCCTTCAGTTATCTCGCATCCTCTCGATGACGATTATGATTTCGACGGCCTTCCCGAATTCTCGATCGAAAAAGGGCGTATTCCGCTCGTGCTTGATGCCATTCGTCGGGCCAAATCAGAAATTGGCGAAGACATCGCTCTCTATGGACTCCTGACAGGTCCGCTCACTCTCGCACTTCATCTACGAGGAGACGAGGTGTTAATGGATATGTTTGATGAGGAAGATAAAGTGCCTCAGCTCTTTAACTACTGCGCTGAAGTTGCCAACAAGATGGTCAGCGCGTATAGCGAAGCAGGTATCGATGTAGTGGCTGTGGTTGATCCCATGATCAGTCAAATTGGTCCAGGGCATTTCACGGACGTCGTCGCTCCGTCGCTCAATAAAATCTTTAGTCATGTTCGTGCGAAAGGTGCATTGTCTTCACTCTTTGTATGCGGCAATGCGTCTCGTAATCTTGGGGCGATGTGCGCCACGAGTTGCGACAATATCTCGGTTGATGAAAACGTGGACCTGGTCGAATTAGCGAAGCTTGCTCGTGATAGTGGTAAATCCTTCGGCGGCAATATGCAGCTCACAGTCGTGCTCTTGCTCGGCGACGTCGATGATGCGAAGCGCGACGCGGTACGTTGTCTGGATCAGGCCGGCGATGGAGGCGGATTTATCCTCGCACCGGGTTGCGACCTTCCTTACGCCGTGAAGCCTGAAAACCTCGAAGCTGTCGCGGCTCTCATCGGAGATCCCTATCACATTGATATCATCCGAAATTTACCGGCGAAAGATTCAAACGACAATTTCGACGATATCCTAATTCCCGATTATGTGAACTCTAAGGCAGTCATTGTTGATGTCGTCACCCTCGACTCTGCAGGCTGTGCACCATGCGCCTACATGATGAAAGCCGCGCAAGAAGCCGCCAATGTGTACGGCCAAGAAATCGAAGTGCATGAACACAAGATTACTGGTAGGGATGGCCTCGGTTATATGACGAAACTCGGCGTCACGGCTATTCCAAGTATCTCTGTCGATGGTAAGGAAACGTTTGCGTCTTTCATTCCAGAGCGCCACGTGCTTGTTTCCGCGTTTGCCAAAGCTGCGGACGCAAAGGTCCTATCATCATCAGGTTTAGGGGAAGCGCTTTAACTTCTATTCATTAGTTGACTCATGAGAATCCCAATTATTCTCGTCACCGGATTTCTTGGCAGTGGAAAGACCACTTTTCTACGTCAGCTCGCAACGCTTTATCCACAGAAGCATTTGTTGTTTTTGGTGAATGAATTCTCTGAGACCGGCGTGGATGAGGAGAGTTTGGCGATAACTAGACAACCCGTACAAAGTGTGGTTGGAGGTAGTTTATTTTGCGAATGCAAGGCAGGCGAATTTGTTCGGGTGATGCGTGAGCGGGTGCTTCAAGAGCATCGCCAATTGCCACTCGATGCGGTTGTAATCGAAACCAGCGGCATCGCTGACCCGCAAGCGATGGGCGTTCTGATGCGAGATCACGGACTAAACGAGCATTTCTCCGTGCAGCAAATTGTGGCAATTGTAGCGCCACAACGTTTCCCTAAGTTGCATGCTCACTTGCCATCAGTTCGTGCTCAAATTCTAACCAGTCATCTGGTGATCCTCAATAAAATAGATATCGCCACGGCGGAAGAGATTATGTGCTCTGAGACTATTATTCGCGATGCCAATCCTGTCGCCAGCATTGTTAGAGCAGAACACTGTCTCATTGATTTTCCCCTTAAAGACTGCGCTCCGAAATTACATCGCTCCGAATTATCGAGTTGCGAATCCAATCCATTTTCAACGGTAACTGTCTCATTCGAAAAAGCACTAGCTCTGCGAGATATTGAGGCTTGGCTCTACAAACTGCCCGCAGAAATCCTACGCGTCAAAGGATCCATATTAACCGAGCGGGGCTGGTTCGAGGTGCAAAAAACGGTAGACACCGCCGAATTGAGCGAGACGCAGGTTCCGTCTAATTCTGCCTTGGTAATCATCGCTCACGATGACGAAGAGGAGACACTCGAAATAGCCGCATCACAACTCAATCAGCTGTAATTGTAAACCAAAGGAAACTATTCAAGCCTTGTGCGCTCCAGTGAATCTGAAATAATAGGACTCAAACTATCTGCGTACGAATATTTCTATGTCAGAGAAAGCCAAATACGCCTTAATTGCCTGTGATGTTTTCAATGAGGAGCTCGCTGTTTTCGGGGGAGAACATCCACCGTGGCATCGTATCGAATATTTGGAGATGGGGCTACATGATAACCCAGACAATTTGCGTATTGAAATTCAGTCTGCGATCATTCGCCTGGAAAAAGATCCGGAGATTGAAGTGGTGGTTCTAGCTTACGGGCTCTGCGGCAACGGCTTGCTCGGAGTGCGTGCCATGCGTTGTCCATTGATTCTTCCTCGGGCGCACGATTGCGTCTCCATCCTCCTTGGTGGTATGTCTCCGCACAATGCCGTTTTGAAAGAAAATCCTGGAACTTATTTTTATTCGCCAGGCTGGGTGCGGGGAAAACGCGTGCCAGGGCCCGACCGCGAAGCGCATATTCGCAAGGTCTATGATGAGCGTTATCCGGACGACGAAGAGATGGTTAATGATCTTGTTGAAGCTGACTCCGAATCCTTTGCTCATCATAACTGTGCCGCTTATGTGGATGTATCTGAAAACGCCAATGCGGAAAACTACTGTAAGGAGTGTGCTCAGCACTTGGGATGGCAATTTCGCCGACTCCAAGGAGACGCCGCCATGCTTCAGGATTTAATTCAAGGAAACTGGGCTGAGGCTCGCTACTTGACGGTGCCGTCAGGACATTCGATTACCCTCAAAGGTCACTCTGAGCTTACAAGTGTACTGTTGTGAAACATCATTCAGTGACTATTCAATTGCCCAATGGCTCAGCAATCACAGTTGAGCCGAATCCGAACGATGCCGATAAGACGCTCGCCTATCTTTTGGAAGAAAAGGGCTACGGACTGAATACTCGTTGCGGTGGACGTGGGCTTTGCCGTGGCTGCCAAGTCTATAGTCAGGATGAAGGGAGTTCTCAGACCCTTAGTGCTTGCCAGATCAAAATGGAGGAGCTTTTGGAAAGGCCATGCAGTATCAAGATTCCGCATAGTTCCTGGCACGACCATACACTTCATGGCGTGAGTTGTTTCGACATTCGACTGCAAGTTTCCAAAGTGAAACAAACGGGCAGGGGTGTGGCTCTGGCACTCGATATAGGTACCACTACCCTGGCTGGCGCACTTTGGGACTTGTCTGCAGGGCAATGTCTCGCCGACGCCTCGATCGCCAATCCACAACGCAAATATGGAGACGATGTCCTCTCGCGAATCAGTTACTCGTTGGATGAACCGACTGGACTCATTCACTTGCAAAGGACACTGGTAGATCAAGGACTGGCAACATTGATTAAGGTTCTTTGTGGTCAAGCCAGCTGTTTGGAGGGTCTGATTTCCCAGGCAACGGTAGTTGGCAATCCAGTCATGCTGCACACATTGCTGGGATTCCGTTTGGATGGATTGAGTAAATACCCATTCCGGCCTGCGTTTCTGAACCAACGGTCCGTGCAGTCGGCAGAGATTGGTTTGAAACCCGGCATGCCTTTAAACCTCCTGCCGGCACTCGGGCCCTTTGTTGGCGCTGATATCGTCGCAGGTGTGCTCGCGTCTGGCATGCTCGAAGCAGAGGCATCCATGCTCCTTATCGACTTTGGTACCAATGGAGAAATTATCCTGAAGCATGAGGGCAGTTATCTTGCCACTGCAACCGCGGCGGGTCCTGCCTTCGAGGGAGGACGTCTCTCCTGTGGGGCGAGCGCAAAAGCAGGAGTTGTATCCAGTATTCAACGCCATGAAAATGAGTGGAGCTATGTACTCTGTCCGGGTTCAAGTGACGAAGCGAACGGTATTTCTGGAGCAGCTTATGTGGATTTCATGGCGCTAGGGCTGGAGACCGGATTACTCAATCCCTTTGGACGTTTCGCGGTTGGGTATCCCGATGTATCTGAGCTAATCGCCGATGGCGACAGCGAACACATTATTCGCTTCAACGATACTACCTGGATCAGCGAAGCTGATGTGGCCGAGCTTCTTCAAGCTAAAGCCGCGATTGGCGCAGGTGTGCAGGTGCTGCTAGAAATCGCAGGACTCGAAGCATCTGACCTGCAAACAGTCTTTATCGCAGGTGGGTTTGGTTACCACCTCAACCCGGCTCACGCAATCCAGATAGGGCTCCTGCCAGCTATACCCTTGGAACGGATTGACACCATTGGTAACGCAGCGCTCGGCGGTGCATCGCTGATGCTCCAAACCGATTTTTCCAAAGAGATCGAAGTACTTTGCCAGAACTGCAAACTTATAGAGCTCAACCAAGTATCGTCCTTCTCTGACCACTACACGGATGCCCTTCTACTTGAAGAAATAGAATAGACTCAATTGGAGAGGCCCGAATGTCGTGAGCATTAATCATTACCGGTATCAACAAGAGTCCGAATCTGCTTGTGGGTTTACAGGACGGAAAAATATGAAGCGTGCATAATGATCCCTTTTAACTGCTCCGGTCACGGACCAGCTGGCGGGGCACTCGATCGGGGATAACTTGCCATTGATTCCGGCGTGACGTGCATGATGAGCATCACCGCGCCGATGAAGAAAGTTACGCCCAGCAGATACCAACGCAGGCGACCCCGTTCGCCGCGCGGCATCTCGTCGGACATCGCATTGACGATGATCATACCGGCGAGGAGGGCGGTGAGCATTTTAATGGCAGTGGCCGGAAACTGAGTCAATCCGGCGACCCCCGAACCTAAGACGACCGTCAAAGCGTAGAATCCGCGATGACGTCGAAAATTTGCGTGCGTCAAGTGGCTCAGGATGTGGTTCATCCCGACCAAGTGCATTGCCATGATTAGGGTGATCAGGATGAGGGCCAATGCGGTCCGACCAGAGAGTTCGACCAGGACATAACCAACCAGGAAACTATAGGAACCGTGAATGATATGATCCAGCGTCTTGGCCAGCCACGGGAAACGCTTGGTCTCTCGGTCGATGCGCTCCATAGTCAGATATAGCACGATCCCCAAGAGCATTATAAGGTAGACCTGCAGGGTCCAAAACCGGTAACCGGTGTGACCCTCGGTGAGGGTAGTGGTGATTTGACCTAACTTGGGAAGCAGATACAAGGTGACATAGCCGGTCGCGATGCCACCGGTGAATCCTACCCAGCGCGCCTCATAGGCCTTGTAGCGGTGTTCGAACCACGGATACCAGAGATGCACCGAAGCGACGGTGCTGGTCATCAGAATGATGGAGAACCAAGATAGATTCGTTTGTGGCATGATTGAGTTGGGCAAGCTTCGACCCTTTAGGTCAGAAAAAAAGCCGCCCCGAGCTGGGGATTTTAGTGGCAGGAGTGAATACTGGAAGCATCGCTAAGCTGATTTGATGTATTTTTGTGAATGGCCAACGGCTTTTTCGAATGAACGTTTAATCAGTTCTAAAAGCGTCCTGAAAGTCAACCTTTGGGAGAGTTCCCCTGCTTGTTGAGGAAACGCGAAAACGAAGTCTTCTTTGGGAACGCCTGGATTATAAATTCAATCTGTTTAAACGATGGGTTCCTGCGTTTGGTAATCATTGAAGGGGGCCTTTCCTCTCGAATCTCCAGAGTAGTGAGCTTACGACTGACCTGTCACAGCATTAAAACGATCTAGGGCA
>CALGUT010000082.1 GCA_937920335.1 uncultured Opitutales bacterium | reverse complement strand
TATCCTCATGACGCCGTCTTCTAAGAACACCTGCTTATCACCGTCGGCCCGCCAGGCGCTGTTGGTGGACCATCCGTTTCCGATGACGTCTTCGGTCGCGGATCCATCTTGCCGGTTGAATGAGTCGTGAAAGATAAGCTCAGCCTGCAAACTGGAGCAGATGAGAAAGGAAACGAGTGTTGTAAGTATGCTACGTGTCATTGGGGTGGCGGAGGTTGGTTAGGGAAGCTTTTTTCGCCAGGGTTCCATACTATTGAAAGCGGGCTGGCTCCAGATTCTTCGACCTGAATGGTCGTAATCTTCGTAGGTAGAAAAATGAGTCTCAAGGGATCGGACGAAAGCAATTTGATGTTCGGTGCTGGGAGGGAGTGTTGGACGCGTTTCTGCAAGCGGGTGTATCAAATCAAACCAATAGTCGACGGGGTCTGCGTTAGGTTCCTGAGCGTAAAAACGAATCAACTTCCAACGTCCGTCATGAATCATGCGGGCGTTTCCGTATTCGGCGAACTGGTACGATCGGAAATTGACGGAGCGATTGCCTCTGAGCGAGGGCAATAGGCTGACACCGGGACCGTCGTAGTTCATCTTACTGATATCGCCGCCAGCGACGTCAATGATGGTAGGGAATAGATCGCAGAGGTTAACGAACTCATCTCGGATCTGCCCGCCGCGAACCAGTGAGTCAGGGCCGTTGATAATAAAGGGTATGTCTATGGATTCTTGATACAGGTTTTGAGGAAAACTTCCGTTCCCTTTTCCATAGAGGCCGTATTGTCCAGTCAGGTGTCCATGGTCGGCTGTGAAAATAATCAGCGTATTTTCAATTAGATCGCGGCCTTCCAGTGCATCTGTAATCCGCCCGACCTGCTCATCGACCAAGGTAATGGCGGCTAGGTACTGAGCAACCTGTTCCTCGTGTTCTGGAACGACCTCAGTCGTAAAGTTTGAACGGTGGAGTGTCGAACTGCCGCCGGCGGCGACGATGTCGCGGGCAATCGGACGGTAGCGTTCAACAATGCGTTCTGGTAGACCAGCGAATGGGAAGTGAGGCTCTATGAAATTGAGAAAGACGGCGAACGGTTGTTTCTCTTTTTCATCGATGAATTGAACGGCTTCTTCTGCCAGAAAACGGGCCTGAACTCCGGTATGAGTTTCGGGTTCACCGTCCCTGGAAAAATGAACCGTTCCGCTATGTTGATATTGGTTTAACCAGTTGGATTGGCGGACGTCGTAGCTGAGCCATCGTTCGAATCCGGCCGCGGGTTTCCAGCTCTCGCTGCTGGCATGCCATTTGCCAAACAGTCCGACCCGGTAGCCGAGGTCCTGAAGCGCTTCTGAAAGAAGATGTTCATCTGCCAACCAATCTTGAACGACTCCATCACTGTCCGAAAGAAAATCGTGCACACCATGTTGTGAGGGCATGCGACCTGTCATCAGACTGGCGCGAGCCGCTGAACACACCGGCACCGGAGAGATCGCCTGATCGAATCGGACACCGCGTTGCGCGAGAAAATCGATGTTCGGAGTTTGAATCCGTTTGTCGTACTCGCCTAACGCCCAACGTCCATGGTCGTCGGTCATGATAAGTATAATATTGGGCTTATCGATCCCGTGTGTAAGATTACAGACGGTAGCAAAAATAAAAACTACCAGTAATAGTCTTTGAAAAAAGGTCTGTGGCATGACGGTAGAATGATTAATATGTGCTGGCTTTGGCGTGAGGAATCGTTTGTTCGAACTGATCCCAATTGTTCAAGATCTCTTGAACAACGGTATTGCCCACCCGAAATGCTGCGTCGAGGGATTCGTTGTAAGCGGAAAGGGATGCGCCTCGTTCCCGGGCCAGACTTTGAGGGGCGGTCATGTCTGGCGACGGCATGGTGTAATTGCTGGCGGTTCGGAGAATCATGACGCGATCAATGTCTACCTTTCCGGCATTATGAAGATTGGTCAGCGATTGGAGGGTTCCGCTGTCCTCCATGGCTTTCGTCGTGAAGTTACCACGGCCTTCTGTCCAGAAATCTGTCCAATCGTTTCCGAATTCGGTCATCTTGACGCCATGCCAGAATGTTGAGTCACTCAGGTTGCTTCCAATCAGAACGAAGGGAGGTTTTTGCGCATTGGGAAACCCGACAAACTGCGCCCTCCGTTTGGCCAGGTCTGGGCCATCAAGTAGGGGCGTATCTTTGGTTAGCTGGTATGCCCACTGCAGTAGCCCTTCGTTGAGCTGAAAAAACTGGCTGGGGTTTACGGGTTGCCCGTTGCGGTCGAAGGGCTTGGAAGATCTGAGTGGCAAGTATCCGGTCGTCCAGTCGTCTGGGATCTCGCGAGCATCGATCTCGTGAGCGAGCCCACCGTCTACCACAAATCGTGTCCACACGGCACTCCCCATCGATCCATCATGGGGGTCGATCCCTGAGATCCCTGCGACCAACCAGTAAGCTTTGGTGAAATCGAAACGTGGATCCAATCCCAAGGCCATGACGGACGCGGCTGCGTTGGAGACGCCCATCGCCGTGGTGATGCAGATGACCCCTTTTCCGTCCGTTAGAATATCAGATCGACCGGCTGGAAACGGCAATCGTTGGTTGAGCTCCAAGCGCTTTTCCCAGAGTTCCGTTTCGCCGAGCTCATCGCCGTCCTTTTCGAACATGGTCAGGACGACCACTTTTACGGGAATCGGTTGAACCTGGTCGGCATAGCCAAGCAGCGTTGCAAACGTGGAAAGGAAGGTGAGGAAACTAAGTTTTATGGAGCTGTGCTTCATGGTAATGGTGGTGTGAGCAGGTCCGTCTCCAAATAAGAGATTTAGAGTATAAAAAAGGCGATCCTACGCTTGTCTCTTTAATTGACGTGCTCGACTTCCAAATAATAGGCACCGACGATGGGCTTTTCTTTGGAGTCCGTGAATGTGGCTTTGATCTCTGTCGGTCCGGCCGATAGGGTTGCATTGAATTGGATTTGTGTAGCTCCGGATTTTGCAGTAGCAGTCTGTTGAGGTTGTCCCTTGATCGCTAAACTCGCTCCCGCGATGGGTAAGGACTTACCGGGTACATAGACTCCGTCGGTAACTACCGTTTCTTGAAGAGCGTCGGTGAGCTTGAGTCCGGATTCCTGTGGCCAACGACGAAGCTTGAAGCTGTAGCTACCCGACTTAGCAACGGTCAGGTGCCAAACTCCGTTCTTCAGATCGCCTCGGCGTATCTGCCGCTGCTGGTCAACGAACACATCGAGCCACTCGCAGGCGGTGAGTCGACTTGGGTTTTCGGACTCACTGCCGATGATCACTCGCTCGGGTTCCATAACATCGTTTTTCACTGGGTCCCACCACGCATCGAGGTGCTTGTTCATCTTGGCGACGATGCCCGGGAATTCCTCGGCCACGTTGTGGTCCTGGTGCAAATCGGTCCTTACATCGTAAAGCTGGTTGCCTTCGAGGAGTCGCCAATTGCGCCAAAGTACACCGGCACCGTTTCTTTGGGGAATAGCAGGATTTCCGTCCGTATAGGTGACCTTGAACGTGGGCATACGGCTGTAGTTGATCACGAGCATGCGGTCGTCGAGTGTGGCCCGTTCTTTTCTGAAAATGGGTGTGAGGCTTTGGCCATCCAGATTTTCTGGGATGTTTGAAACGCCTGCCAGGTCGGCCAGTGTGGGTAGTAAGTCTTGAACATGGCTGAGTTCGCTAACCTCCCTTGATTCGCCGAGGTTTCCATCAGGCCAGCGGATCAAGCAGGGGACACGATGTCCACCTTCCCAGAGTGTGGTTTTCTTTCCCTGCATACCGGCGTTGAAATACTCCGGGCCAAAGGTACTTCCGTTGTCGGTCAGGAAAACGACGATGGTATTTTCAGCGAGGCCTGAATTGGCCAGAAAGGAATCGAGCTTACCAACATTGTCATCAATATTGGCGCCCATCGCGAGGAAGCTAGTAAGGCCTTCTTTTCTCACTTCGGAAAGGTGGCTTACGAGTTCCGGATGTTTCTTCATCTGTTTCCGAATAGGCTCACGATAGTGGTCAGGGACGAAGAGTGGCCAATGGGCTGAGTTGAGTGCGATATAGCTGAAAAAGGGAGTATTTTTCTGAGCACTCTTAGTCATCCACTTGATCGCTTCATCAAAGAATATATCTGTGCAGTAGCCTTTGAATTTCTTGCGCTCGCCATTGTGGGTATAAGTGTCTTCAAAGTAGTCATTGTCCCAATAGTCCGGCACACTGTTAATATGAGAGGATGGAAACCAAAGGGTTTCGTTGAATCCACGGTCTTCGGGACGAAAGGGATAATTGTCGCCTAGGTGCCATTTCCCAAAAATACCGGTATGGTAGCCAGTTTCCTTAAATACATCAGCCATGGTTTTGACACCGGCTTTGAGCAAGGTGCGGCCGCTGCTGACGTTAATCGCAGCATTACGAAACGCGTCCAAACCGGTTAGTAGCTGTCCGCGGGTAGGGGTGCACATGGGAGCTACGTGGAAATCGGTAAGGCGAATACTTTCTCCGGCCAGCTTGTCGAGATGCGGTGTGAGTGCGATGGGATTCCCGTTGAAACCGAAATCTCCATAGCCCTGGTCGTCGGTCATAACGACGATAACATTGGGTTGGGAGCCTTGCAACGCGATCGAAGCAAAGATGTGTAAGAGGGTAATGTAGAGCAGGAGCAGTCGTTTCATAGGGTAGCTGATTGGAGTATTCGGTTTTTGGAAAATTACAGTCTATTTTGTCTTCGGAGAAACGGTCATAAGCTTAGCAATGATCGACGTCAAATCTCTGGGGTGGCTTTTTATTGAAACGAAAGCGTGATCAGAGGGCCTGTCTTTCATCCATTGGCTGTGACCGTCGGAATCGATTACAACCCGTCCGCCCTTTGTCAGCTGCCAATAGTCAGGTTCAACTCCACGAACTGCCAATAGGACAGCTGCCTGGTCGTGGCTGGGTTTTCCGGCTTCTAACGCGCTGATTCCACGGAAGGGCCGTGATGCGACAGCAATCTTGATTGGATTGGTATCTGGAAGTGCCTTGAGTTCTGCTCCCGTGTAAAGGGCTGCACCCACTTCATAACCCTGCCAGAGTATGGTTCCCGGCCATTCTTTCGTCACGGCAATCGCTGCCGGCGGATCCAGTCGGAGATTCGTTTCCGGTCGGGCCGTTCTGGGAAATCCTCCACCCATGATAACCGTCTGTTTGACCTTTGTCGGGATGAGTTCGCTACCCGATAATGGGCTGATTGCGTCAGGACCTGATCTCAACAGGTCTTCAAGGTTACTCAAAGCGCCCACGCTACATAGGACGACACTTCCATCTTTTTGTTCACCCAGATCGGCTAGCGCGTGAAGAACGGCCAATGCCCCTGCATCATCGCAATCGTTGGCCATGTCAGTATCGAAGATGACGGGTATCGGAGGTTGGGCTAATGCGTATTGAGAGAAAACGCAGACGCCAATTACTAGCCACGGTAGTGTTCGTTTCATGCGGATGTTCATGGCGTACTAGTTGTCAAAGAGGCGACGATCGATCGGCGCACTGCGTCCCTCGATGTGATAGCGATTCATGAGGTGCTGCAAATGTTGAACTTTTATGGGTTCAGTGAAGAATAGGTTTTCGCTTTCGCGAAGATCACTATCGAGGTTGTATAACTGCATCGGTGGTAGCTGGGGATCGAGCGTATCGAATGCTTTAGCTCCGCCACCGCCTTGGCTTAAGATGAGCTTCCAGGGGCCTTCGCGGATGGAAAGGAGTTCGGTAAAACTATCATTCACGAGGGTGGTCCTGCGAATCTGGCGATCGGTTTTGTTCAAGAGTGAGCCCAGAAAACTGAAGCTGTCTTCGGCTGTGTCGGGTGGTAGGGAAACTTGGAAGAAGTCTGCGAAGGTGGCGATAACGTCGGTCAGAGCTATCAGCTCGTCACTGGTTTGTCCCGGTTGAATATGGCCAGGCCAACGAGCCATCATTGGCACCCGTTGACCCCCTTCGTAGACGGACGTTTTTTGCCCACGTAGGGGGCCATTGATAAAGTGTCCGTTATCTTCGGCATGGTCTATAGGCTCATATTTATGAATACCTCCATTGTCACTGGTAAATATCACAAGGGTATTGTCCTTGAGCCCATTCTGTTCGATTGCTTGAAGTACCTCCCCGATTGAGTGATCGAGCTCGAGTATGAAGTCGCCTCGTTTGCCGATCTCGTTTGTCCCTGCGAAACGCGGGTCGGGCTTCAGGGGGCCGTGGATATTACGATGCGCCAAGTATAGGAAGAAAGGTTGATCCTTTCTTACATTTTCTAGCCAGTTGACGGCACGTTCCGTGAGACGGTTACTCAGGTTCTCATGCTTGTAGGTCGCCTGTTTTCCTCCTTCGACACGCAGAGCAGCCGCTAGTCCAGAACGCGGGCGATGAAGATAATCTAACTCAAAACCCGGGCGTTTGTCTGGGGTCATACGTATCGGGTCGTTCGGATCGAGACCCAATACTTTGTGATTTTCTATGATGAAGTGCGGAAATTGACCGACGTGAGGAAATCCCCAGAAATAATCGAATCCCAGTTCGAGGGGGCCGGGCTTCAGATCGCGATTGTAATCGGGACCGAGTATATCGTCCCAGCCTTCCATATCCGGTTGACCAAACCCCAAGTGCCATTTCCCAATGCAGGCCGTTGCGTACCCTTGGTCCTTGAACAAATCGGCAAGCGTATAGCGATTCGGGTCGGGTAGGAGTGGATCATTGGCCCATACCGTAGACCCACCGACCCAAGTGCGCCAGGCATACCGACCAGTGAGTAAATTGTAGCGGGTTGGTGTGCAGACTGAGGAAGGAGAATGAGCATCTGTGAAACGCAGTCCTTCAGTCGCTAAACTATCAATGTTGGGGGTAAGTACTTTGGTTGCACCGTATGAACTGAGGTCTCCATAGCCTAAATCGTCTGCCAGGATGAAGACTACGTTGGGTTTGGTATCGCTGCCTTGGCAGAAGGGTGCGAAACACAATAAAATTAGAATTTCCCTGAATATGAGTTTAGTCATAAGTGACGCTTGTTGGGGAGGTATGCCTTTGCTTATTGAGGGGGTTCGGAGGCCAGTTGAACACACGCTTCTCGCACCCGTTCGGTTTGCTGGCTATTCATTTTTAAAAAGTGATGTAGACCGTCTTTATCAAGATCGAAACGGGTCGCACCGTCATTCTCAATGGCTACAGTACCTGGTGCGGAAAGGTCAAAGTAACCACGATCTGGGTACACGGCGGCGAGCACGGCAGTTAGGTCCCAAGTTGGGCGGTCGTGCGGTTGCTGTGGGACGTAAGCTAGATAACCTTCTTTTACCAAGTGGTTCTCGACGTAATTGTAGTCTTCCATGATGCTCTGCCAAGGGTAGGCAGCTGCGATGCCGATTTCGAAACCGCTCCAGATCAAGGGCGCTGTCCAGTCTTTTGCGAATTCCTGAGCTGAAGGTATGTCCATCTTTACATTGTATTCAAGGTGTCGCGTGTTGTCCCGAATAGTTTGAAATGCTCCAGCCATGATGACGAGTGTCTTCACTTTTTTCGCAACCAGTTCAGGGCCGGCCAGTGGAGAGTACTTGTCTGGTTGTGATTTCAAGAGTCTTGAGAGATTGGTGAAGAATCCAACCTGGACGATAGCTACCGATCGATCGGGTTGAGCTGCGAGGGTTTGACGCAGTAACGCTACCGCTTCCGGCGCGTCCTCGCCACTTCTGAGATCGTGCGGGTAAACCAGTGTGCCGTCAGCGTGAACCTTGTCGGCCAGTCCATTGTATTTACCCAAGTGCGGTGTCACGCCATTGCGAACGGCTCCGATCGGAATATCCGGCTTTCCGTAAAAGGTATTTAACGCATCGATGAACGCAGCGGATTTGGGATGATCTTTGGTGGATGTGACCGCGAGTAGTTTACAGGCTCCGCGTTTCTCAAGATTGTGAATCATGGCCAAGGCCATAGCGTCGTCGATATCGTTGCCCATATCCGTATCGAATATAAGACGTACCGGTTCGGCCTGGGCGGCTACCATAATGAGAGTAGTTATGAGTAAAAAACAGATTTTCATGGTTTTGGGAGTGGTGGTCCTGAAGGCTGTTCAGACCTATCGGATTAGCGAGAAGGTGGTTGAGCCACCATATTAACCAAGGCTTCAGTTACGCGCGCTGCCTGATGTTTGTCCATCGTCATATATTGATCGCGTTTCATAGCAGGTTCCACGCTGGAGAGGTCTTTGGGTTGCATGAAACGAGTCCCCGGGCCGGGATCGAATCGGGTGAAACCATCCTCTTCAACCGTTACCTGACCTGGTGAGGAAAGGTCAAAGTAGCCACGATCTGGATACACGGAATAAAGCACGCTCGTTAGATCCCAGGTGGGACGGTCGTGATCGGGACCGCTGTGTAGCAAGTAAGCTTCTTTGACGATATGATTAGGTAGATACCCGAAATCCTGAGCAATACTTTCCCGAGGATAGGGTGCCATAATGCCGATTTTGAAACCACTCCAGATCACAGGGACTTCATCTGGCCACTCATCTGCCAGTTGCTGCATCGAGGAAACATGGTTACGAACGTTGGCTTCCAGGTAGCGATTACTATTGCTTATAGTTTCAAAGGCACCCGCCATGACGGATAGCAGGGTTACTTTTTTTCTTACGAGATCCGGTCCGCTCAACTGCGAATAGTTATCGCCTTTCGTTTGAAGCAATTCGGCAAGATTGGTTGCAAGTCCAACCTGAATAATGGTCACAGAATGGTCTTCAGCAGCAGCCAATGTTTTGCGTAGTAGGGTGATCGCACTTTCTGGGTCTTTTGAAATGCCGATATCGTGAGGGTAGCGAAGCTTCCCGTCGTCTTTCTCGTTAACCAAGCCAAGGTATTTGCTATCACGGTGTGGGGCATTTGGGTTGATACCTATTGGAATATCTGGGCGACCGTAAAAGGTATTGACCGCATCGGTGAACGGAGCGGCCAATTCGTTTTCTTTCGAAATCGTGACGGCTAATAGTTCGCAGGCGCCACGATCGGCCAGGGTATGAATCATCGCCAGGGCCAGGACATCGTCAACGTCACCGGTGATATCGGTGTCGAATATAATAGCCGTTGGAGTTGCAGATATGACAACTGGTAGAGTGAGAAGACTGAGAAATAGAAGGAGTTTCATGAGACTGGGGGTGTTAAAGAGTTCCCGTTTTGAATCGCATTTTTAATTTTTGAAAGAATCCGCCACGAAGTGCGTCAATAGTGACGGCCAGAACGATCACGAGGCCGGTGACGACGCGTTTTGAGGGTTCGCTGGCGCCGATTTGAGCGAGACCTGCGCCTAAAGTGGCGATGATCAAAACGCCGATGAAGCTGTTGATAATGGAACCACGTCCTCCCATCAGGCTGGTGCCACCGATAACGACCGCAGCAATAGCCGAGAGCTCCATCCCCACACCGGCGTTGGGATCGGCTGATCCTAGTCGGGAGGTGAAAAATACAGCAGCCAGACCGGTGAGTAAACCGGTGATGGCGAACACCGAGATCTTTTTGCGAGCAGTGGGAACACCTGCGAGACGAACAGCGCTCTCATTCGTGCCAATGGCTATCAAGTAACGCCCATAGGTGGTTCGGGTCAGAATGAACTGGCCGATGATGATGACCACCACGGCAATCAGGAATGAGATGGGTACCCCTAGTCCTGGCAAGGGCCTTGCCATCGGTTCGAGGGCGACACCGAGGTACTTCGTTTGAGAGTCGGTTGCCAGATAAGCGAGCCCTCGGGCTATCTCCAAGGTTCCTAGCGTTACGATGAAGGATGGGATGCGCAGGTAAACCGATATTGCTCCGTTGAACAACCCTGTCAGTCCTCCGGTGATAACCGCGACCACGATTGCCAAGATTAACGGGAATTCCCAATCGACCAATGCTACGCCCAGCATGGCACTTGCGAGTGCGAGGGTTGAGCCGACTGACAGATCAATCCCGGCAATGATTAACACCAGCGTCATGCCACAGGCAATGATGGCAAGTGGTGGAACCTGACTGGCCAAAGTGGCAAGTGTGCGGGAGGTTACGAAATTATCACTGAGGATTCCGAAAAGCAGCACCAGCCCCAACCAAATCAATATCATGGGGGCGTAGTCGGTAAACCAACGTTTGTAGTTCATTATTTATTGGGCCCTTTCATGGGTTGAAATATACTCGCTGAATGCAGCTGCCGTAATGGCTTCCTGACTCCAATCGTCGGGCGTAAACTCGCCGGCGATCTTGCCGGCCGACATGACCAGTATGCGGTGTGAAATGGACATGAGCTCAAGCAGGTCACTGGAAACGACCACCAGGGTCTTTCCTTCGCGGGCTAACTGATCGAGGGCATTGTAGATGGTTTCTTTGGCGGCAACGTCGATACCTCGGGTGGGTTCATCGAAAAGTAGTACGGGACTGTCGCAAAGAAGCCAACGTCCCATCACCACTTTTTGTTGGTTTCCTCCGCTCAATTCGTCGACAGATTGTTCAACCGAGTCGTACTTCAGCTCCAGTTTGTCCGTAGTAGCTACCGTTGCATCGAATTCTTTTCGATGGTCAATCAAGCCCGATTTGCTAAATCGCTCCAGGGTCGAGAGGGTTGTATTGAGGCTGACCGACTTATTCAGGAGTAGGCCATCCTGCTTGCGGTCCTCGGGAATGAGTCCTATCCCTGCCTTCACCGCATCAGTTGGACTGGAAATCGACAGGGGTGTCGTCTCATCTCCGATAAATACGGTTCCGCTTTGTTTGGGATCGGCTCCGAAGATCGCTCTTAAAGTCTCGGTCCGTCCAGCTCCAATCAGGCCGGCGATACCCAGTATCTCACCTTTCTGAACAGAGAATGATACGTCATTAACGGCAGGTTTTGCGGTCAGGTTTTTGACCGTCAGGCCTGGCCCCCGATGTTGGATCTCCAAATGGGGGTGGCGTTCAGCCAATTCATCGCCTGCCATCTCATGCACCAGCGTATCCATTGATACACCATCTGTATCATGCGTATTGATACGGTGGCCATCTCGTAAAACGGTCACGCGATCAGCAATGCGAAATATCTCATCCATCCGATGGCTGATATAGATCATGGCCACGCCTTCTTCGCGTAGGCGCTGAATATTTTCGAACAATCGTTCAATCTCTGGACCGGTGAGGGCAGCCGTGGGTTCATCGAGGATAAGTATTGAAGAATTTTGCGCGAGAGCTCCGGCGATCTCGACGAGTTGTTGTTGGCCTACTCCCAGGGTATCGGCCAGTTGATCCGGATTCAGCTCGTTGAGCCCCAGTCGTGTTAGGGCCTGTTTGGAAAGTTGGTGGAGCTCTTTACGAGCGATGATACCCTTGTGATGGGGAAGGGTGTGAAGAAAGAGATTCTCGCCAACCGTGAGAGTAGGAATTACGTTGAGTTCTTGCAGGACCATATTGATCCCGGCAGCGGATGCTTCCTGTTTGTTGGAGGGTTTGAAGGGCGTGCCTTGAAACAGAATCTCTCCACTATTGCGCGGAGTGAGGCCGGTCAGGATTTTTGCGAAGGTGGATTTGCCGGCTCCGTTGCTTCCAATCAGCGCATGGACTTCGCCTTTTCTGAGGTCGAAATCGAAGTCCTTTAAAACAGGTACGTTGTAGGCCTTATTGAGTCGGTTAACCGTGAGCACGCTGGGAAGCGGCTCGCTCATTGGTTAAGAGTTTCTTGGGTGATCAAGTCTACGACGGTCTGTTGGTCTTTTGGTTGTTCTCCACCTGAGAGTATATCCAATGCTGCTTGTATCCCGAAGGCGGCTAATTGGTCTCCATGTTGATCAGCCGTGGCTATCATTTGTCCATTCAGAATCAGAGGGCGGACAGCACTGATGTTATCAAACCCGGCAACCAGCACCTTTTCTTCGAGGCCGGCAGCTCGCACGGCGGCCACCGCACCGAGTGCCATCGAGTCATTGGCGCAGAGTAGGGCCTTCAAGTTTTCGTGTTCGTTAAGCATGGCCGAGGCGACGTTGTTGGCGGGTTCCATTTCCCAGTAACCGGATTGTTTTGAGACGACCTTCACTCCGCCGGCTTGCATCGCATCCTCGAATCCGAGTCGGCGTTGGATCGCATTGAAGGTGGTCGTAATACCTTCGATAATAGCTACCTCATCATTCGCCTGCAACTGTTGGGCCACGACTTCGCCGACCATACGGGCACCGTCACGATTGTTCGGTCCCACAAAAGGTAAGTTGAGGTTTAGTTCTTTTAAAATATCTGAGTCTAGCTTGTTATCGATATTGATGACGAGGACTCCAGCGTCACTTGCGCGCTTGAGGATAGGAATAAGCGCCTTGGAGTCAGCTGGTGCGATGACGATGGCATCCACGCCACGAGACATCATCTGCTCGACCATATCAACCTGGGCAGATACGTCCGACTCATTCTTGATACCGTTCACGATTAAGTCGTATTGGTCAGGGTTTTCGGCGTGATGCATTTCTGCGCCTTCACCCATGGTTTTGAAGAACTCATTGGCGAGCGACTTCATGATCAAAGCGATCACCGGTTTTTCAGCCGTTTCAGTAGAGGTCTTGTCTGATTTTGACTGGCCGCATGCTATGAGCAATAGGCTTAAGGCCGTGCAGGTTGTTGTTTGGAGTAGGAGCTTGAAGTGTTTCTTCACTGAGTCAGGTTCTACGAAATAGACCTCTCGTTCAAGAATACTCGCTCTGGAACGCTGCTTTTTTAGTCAGCTTGGAAAGAAGGCAGCCGGACCGGTTCTTTCTGGCTATGATTTCATGGTTACTCGAAGGAGTCGGGTATGAACAGCAGTGGTGTATTTTAAATTCATGCGGACATCGATAAAACGGAGCTTAGAGAGCATTCGTTTATTAAGTAATAGGTTTCTGTAATACCGGCGGCGGATATCGCTGAGGGGATAGACGCATGTTCGTATTTTTTTGAACTTCGATCTCGATAGGTAGACCCGATGAGAGAGCTTACTGCTCGGCTCTGAACTGTTTCAGAAGATTATGCCTTTTTAAGATTGGTTGAAGTGGCAGTATGAATAGCAACTTCGTTTTTACCTCAAAATACACCCCTAAAATCAAACAAGACTCTCTTCAATTCCGATTCCATTTGGTCGGTAACAAATGTATACTATGAACTCATCAAGAACCTATCTTGCAGCGTTGGCTGCTTTACTCCTGGTCCCTCATATTCATGCTCAGCAAGAAGACGAGGAGGAAGCTGTCTTCGACTTAAGTCCTTTTACGATCTCTGAGGAGGAAACGATCGGCTACCAGGCAACCACCACACTTGCTGGATCTAGATTAAAAACAAACCTTAGAGATGTGGGCGCGGCTGTTTCGGTTATCACTAAGGAAATATTTGATGATACGGGAGCTACTGATGCATCTACCATTTTAGGCTTAACCGCGAATACAGAAGTGAGTGGTCCCAACGGAAACTTTGCCGATATCAGCTTCTCGGCAGGTCGACCGAATCCTTCTGAACAACAACGTATGCCCCAAAACTCTCAGCGGGTTCGCGGATTGGCGAAAGCCTCTCTGACACGCGGGTTCTTCCTTACCGATATTCCATTCGATAGTTACAACAGTGACCGGGTGACTATAAATCGAGGCCCCAATTCTTTGCTTTTCGGGATTGGTGAGCCCGGAGGCGTTATTAATAATGCGGTCAACGCGGCCTCAATGGGGCAGGACTTCGGAGAATTATCAGTCCGGGTCGGTGAGCGTGGCTCCCGTCGTT